>JBJKQV010000401.1:0-12994 GCA_046704985.1 Terriglobia bacterium | reverse complement strand
CGGCTGAAGAAGGGCGACAAGAAGGATCCGGACTGCATCGATTTCCACAGCGTGCACGACATCCGCGCCGTCACCGACCCGCGCGCCCCCGTATACCCGACCAACGTGGCCAAGACTTGCGCGCGCTGCCACGCCGACGCCGCTTACATGAAGGGCTACGGAATCCCCACCAATCAGTTTGCGCTCTACGAGAAGAGCGTGCACGCCCAGGTGCTGGCGAGTGGCGACACGTCGGCGCCCACCTGCACTACCTGCCACGGCAACCACGGCGCCACCCCGCCGGGTGTGTCCTCGGTGGCCAACGTCTGCGGCACCTGCCACGTCTTCAACGAGCAGCTCTTCGACAAGAGCCCCCACAAGGCCGCCTTCGCGGCCATGGGCCTGCCCGGGTGCGTGCAGTGCCACTCCAACCACGAGATCGTGAAGCCCACCGACGCCTGGGTGGGCGTGGGCAAGCAGGCGGTCTGCATCCGCTGCCATTCCAAGGGCGATCCGGGCTACGCGGGGGCGGAGAAGATTTCCGCCGACCTCGTCAAGCTCGACGACACCTCCCTGCGCGCCGACCAGATTCTCAACAAGGCGGAGCGCTCCGGGATGGAAGTTTCCGAATCCCGCGGGAGCTTATCCGACGCCCACAACGAGCTGCTCAAGGCGCGCGTGGAAGTGCACAGCTTCACCCCCGCCAAGGTCCAAGCCCTCACCGACAAAGGGCTGAAGGACGCCCAAAAGGCCTACGAGGGAGGCGTCGCGGCTCTGCACGAGCGCGACGTGCGCCGCAAGGGCCTGGGGCTTTCCTTGACGTTTATCGTGCTGGTCATCCTGGGACTCATTTTGAAGATCCGGCAATTGGAAGCGAAGAAGCCGCCCCGCTCCGCTCCGCCTCGCCAAGGTGACTGAGATGTCGTGGGGCATACTTCTATCGCTGCTATTGCTGGTCCCCCCGCAGGGGAATCCTAACTCGGCGTGTCTGGCCTGCCACGGCGTGGAAGGCATGAAGTCGCCTTCCGGCCAGAGCGTTTACGTGGACGCCGCCAAATTCTCCAAGGGCGTGCACGGCTCCTTCACCTGCACCACCTGCCACAGCGACATCAGCGGCTACCCCCACCCCCAAAAGGTCCAAAAGGTGGATTGCGCACTCTGCCATCCCGCCCAAGTCAAGGAGTTCGAGGAGAGCATTCACGGCCAGGCACGCCGAAGCGGCGACCAGGAAGCGCCCACCTGCCAGAGTTGCCACGGGGTCATTCACTACGTCGTGCCGGTCACCGATCCTTCCTCGCCGGTTTACAAGAAGAATCTTCCCGATACCTGCGCGGCCTGCCACTCCAATCCGGCGTTTCTAGCCAAGCACAATATCCCCTTTGCCAAGCCTGTGGAGGCCTACCGGTTGAGCGTGCACGGGCGCGCCGTGCAGGCGGGCAACGAGAAGGCCGCCACCTGCTCGGACTGTCACGGCAGTCACCTGATTCTTCCCCCGCGCGATCCGCGCTCCAAGATCAACCACTGGAACGTTCCCGCGACCTGCGGGGCCTGCCACCCGAAGATCGAGCACACTTATATGGAAAGCGTGCACGGGCAGGCCATGCTGCACGGCTCGCCCGACGCCCCGGTCTGCACCACCTGCCATGGCGAGCACAAGATTCTGGCGCCCAGCAATCCCAACTCCACCGTCAATCCGGCGCGCCTCTCCACTGTGACCTGCGGCCGCTGCCACGCCAACGAAGCGTTGGATCAACGCTACGATCTGCCTACCAACCGCGTGCCCACTTATGACGAGAGCTATCACGGCCTGGCGATGCGGGAAGGCGTGGAGACGGTGGCCAATTGCGCCTCCTGCCACGGCGTGCACAACATTTTCCCGCCCAGCGACCCGCGCTCCACGGTCAATCCTGCCAACCTGGCCAAGACCTGCGGCAAGTGCCACGCCGGGGCGGGCAAGCGCTTCGCCATCGGGCCCGTTCACGTGACCCCCGCTTCCTCCTCCGAAAACCCCGTGGTGCGCTGGATCCGGATCTTCTACCTGTGGATCATTCCTCTCACTCTGGGATTCATGTTGCTGCACAACCTGCTCGACTTCCTCGCCAAGCTGGTGCGCGGGCGGGCGCCCCACAACGGCGGCGGGACGGTGCTGCGCATGAACCTGCGCTTCCGCATCGCCCACTGGTTGGTGGTGCTGAGCTTCCCGGTGCTGGTCGTCACCGGCTTTGCGCTCAAGTATCCCGGCGCCTGGGTGCTGGCGCCTTTCGTCCACTGGGGGATGCTCTTCGCCCTGCGCGGCACCATTCACCGCGTCGCCGCCCTGGTGCTGGTCGGCTCGCTGCTCTTTCACTTCATCCACCTGCTGCGCTCGCGGCGCGACCGCGTGGTGGTCTACAAGCTGCTGCCCAGCCTTCAGGATTTGCGCGACCTGGGAAGCGTGCTGCGCTATAACCTGGGCCTCAGCCGGGAGCGCCCCACCTTCGCCAAGTTCAACTACGTCGAGAAGCTCGAGTACTGGGCCTTCATCTGGGGCATGATCGTGATGACCGTCTCGGGGTCCATGCTCTGGTTCATCAACGTCACGCTGAGCTATTTCCCCAAGTGGGTGGCCGACGCTGCCACCGCCGTGCACTTCTACGAGGCCCTGCTGGCCACCTTCTCCATCCTCATCTGGCACTTCTACTTCGTGATCTTCGATCCGGACGTCTACCCCATGGACCGCGCCTGGCTGACCGGTAAGGTCCCCGCGGACCACTTAAAAGAAACCCGGCCGGAATATTACCTGGCGCTTGCCGAAGAGCAGGCCGCCGAGGCCGCGCCGCCAGCCTCCCCGCCCGTGCCGCCTCAAGCGGACGAGAAAGAGCCGCCGCCGGAACCGAAGGACCAGAATCCGCCGGAACCCTCTTCCTCTTCGGATGACTCGGAGGCTTGAGCTGCAAGGTGGGGTTCGACGTGCGGCTCGAGCCGGCAGGTTGGCAACCGGAATGCTTCGCTAAAAGGTACCGGGAACTTCGCCGACGACACTAATCCCGGCACGAGCAGGAAAGTTCCACGATGTGCAAAGACGAACGCGACATCCTGGATGTGCTGAAGTTCGAGCTCGACTTCGTCGAGAACGGCGGTTACAGGCGCTCCGTGCGCACGCCTTGGAAGCCTGCCTCGACCTTCCAGGATTCACTCACCTGCCTCAACTTCGGCGACCCGCAGCGCAGCCGCCCCTGCGATGAGTGCCTGCTCATCGATTACGTGCCCGCCGAGCGGCGCGGCGCGCTCCTGCCCTGCCATCACATTCCGCTCACCGAATCCGGCGACACGGTCGAACTGATCGAGCAGCGCCAGAACCGTACCGCCCTGGAAAACGCCCTCAAGCTCTGGCTGCGCAAGAAGATCATGGAAATCGAGGCCGGGCGCGCCAAACCCACCATCCACTGACCCCTCTCCCGACGTCCCACCCTCTCTGCCTGGTAATAATCGGATAAGTGTCGTAGGTGGTAAAACTTAGGGGACTTTTGACCTCCGGCCGGGGCATTTCAGCCCCTGAGCCGCCCGCCGGGGCCGGTATGGGGGTTTTCACACCCTAGATGAGATAGGCGTCGCTAAAACACGCTCAGCCACCTCCTATTCCCTTGAGGCTCTTGCCGAGGCTTTTGGGAGGAGTCAAATAACATATGTATTGTCAACAACTTGAAAAGTTTATAGGAGGCCTGGCTACGCGAGGGGTTTGGCATCTCCTTTGCCCTTCCTCAGGGTGCGAGGGATGTCGGGTCCCAGTAACCTGGACTAACCTCCAGGTTGGGGAAGGGGATAACAAATAGGCGGCGTAAGATGTTATCCCCTTCCTGATTTTCCAAAGCCCTTCATCCTCGTTTAAACTAGGATTCCCGCGCGGTCAGGGCGACGAACCAGAACGAAGCTAGAGGGCCAAGGATCAAGGTAGAGTCCTTTTCACCCTGCCCAGCGCGACAGTAGTGCCGGCCGTTGCCCCCGGGAGTCGAACCTTCCCGGCAGGGCGCTCAAGGCCGAACGGTTCGAGTCGGAAGTAAGGCGATGAACAACGTCCCTACACCACGGCTCATCTTTTGGGAGGTGACAAAGGGGTGCAATTTACGTTGCATCCATTGTCGTGCCACCGCTACAGAACTCACTTCACCACTTGACCTACCTAAGACCAATGCCCTGAAGATAATAAAGCAAGTCTCTCAGTATTCCCTGCCTATCCTGGTTCTTAGCGGTGGCGAACCTCTCTATCGTTCCGATATTTTCGAATTGGCCAGCTACGCTGCGGAGTGCGGCCTGCGCGTGGCGCTGGCCACCAACGGCACGCTGGT
Source organism: Terriglobia bacterium (assembly GCA_046704985.1). GTDB lineage: Bacteria > Acidobacteriota > Terriglobia > UBA7540 > UBA7540 > JBJKQV01. The sequence goes on along the minus strand of JBJKQV010000401.1, from coordinate 8,690 downwards.
CACCCGCGAGGTGGCGCGCAAGATTGTGGACTCGGGCGTGCGCCGCGTCTCCATCAGCCTGGACGGCGCCGACGCTTCCACTCACGACGCCTTCCGGGGCATTCCGGGCGCCTTTGAGGCGGCGCTCGACGGCTTCCGCAACCTGAAAGGGCTGGGCATGTCGCTGCAGATCAACATGAGCATCGCGCGACACAACGCCCACCAGCTCCCCGCGGTGCTGGAGCTGGCCAAAACGCAGGGCGCTGACGCCCTGCATACGTTCCTGCTGGTGCCGGTGGGCTGCGGCGTGGACATCGCCGCCGAGCAGATGGTACCCGCCGACGAATACGAGCGCATCCTCAACTGGTTTTACGACCGCGCGCAGGAAGGCGGCCTGGAGTTGAAAGCCACCTGTGCTCCACACTACTTCCGCGTCATGCGGCAGCGGCGTGTGGAGGAACGGCGCGCGATGCGCGGGGCGGCCGCACCGCCTGCTTCCATCGGCCCCACCGATACGACTCAACCCGGCGCCATGGGAATGTCACTTTCTTCCCAAGCCGGGCCGAAGGCGGGCGGCCACCCCGCAGGTATGAACGCCATGACCAAGGGCTGTCTGGCCGGGTCGGGCGTCTGCTTTATCTCCCACCAGGGTGAGGTCTATCCCTGCGGCTACCTGCCCGTCATGGCCGGCGACCTGAAACACCAGTCCTTTGCCGAAATCTGGGAGCGCTCGCCCATCTTCCAGGAGCTCCGCGACACCGCCAACTTGAAGGGCAAGTGCGGATGTTGTGAGTTCCGCAACGTCTGCATGGGCTGCCGTGCCCGCGCCTTCGCGGCCACAGGCGACTACCTGGACGAAGAACCCTTCTGCGTCTACCAGCCGCGCACCTCCAACCCTGGGAAACCTAAGGCCGAGGTGGCCCATGCTCCAGTACGTTGACGTCGTACGAGCCGGCGAATTCGTCCGCGACGTGGAAGAGAAATATCCCGAGACCACCCCCGTCTTCAAGAAGTTCCGCCTGCGAACCACCTGTCATGACTGCCCCATCGAGCACGCGGCGCGCCAGGCCGGCGCCGCCCTCGACGACCTGCTGCTGGAAGTCAACGTCGCCATCCACAAAGCGCGCGGCGTGACCGCCTGACCTGCTACAATTCCCCCATCCATGTCTGCCACCGATACTCCCGTGCGCCCCGCTGCCGGCCGGCTGCGGGTGCTGGTTTTTCCCCGCGAGCACGGCGCCTGGGGAATGCTTCTGGTACCGCTCGTGACCGGCGCCGGAGCCGCCTGGACTCTGCGCGCCGCCCTGCCGCTGCTGCTCCTGGTCGTCCTCGCCCTGGCGCTGTTCTGCCTGCGTACGCCGCTGGAAGCCTGGATGGGAACCTCCGCGGTGCTGCCCCAAACCGCCCGTGAGCGCGCATGGGTGCGCGCATGGGCCGGGGCCTATGCCCTGCTGGGCGCTGCGGCCCTGGCCGCCCTGCTTTCGATCGCGCACGCTTTCGACTTGCTGCTGCTGGGCGCGGCGGTGGGAACCATCTTCGTCCTCCAAGCCCTGCTCAAGAAATTGGGCAGAGAAACCCGCCTGAGCGCGCAGATGCTGGGCGCTGCCGGGCTCACGGCCACGGCCGCCGCCGCTTACCTGGTTGCCGCGGGAAGTCTGGCGAAGCCGGCCTTCGTCCTCTGGGCCGCCAATGCCCTGTTCGCCGCCAACCAGGTCGCCTTCGTGCAAGCGCGCCTGCACGCGGTGCGCGCCGGCTCGCTCGCGGAGAAAGCCCGCCGCGGCCGCGCTTTCCTGAACGCGCAAGCTCTCACTCTATTCTTTCTCTTTCTCGCCTGGCGCTTCGATTGGCTTCCGGCGCTGGCGCTGCTGGCTTTTGTGCCCGTCCTGGCACGCGGAGCGTGGTGGCTTTTCCGCAAACCTCAGCCGCTGGTCATTCGCCGCCTGGGCTGGAGCGAACTCGCCCACGCCGTGCTCTTCGGCGTGCTGCTCATCCTGGGCTTCCACGCAAGCCCGGCTTCCCTACGTGGACTTTTCTGACCAGCAAGGAAGAGCGCGGCGTCCGAGGTGGAACCTTTTGTCCTCGCGCTGCGCCGCAGAAGTGACGATTTGTTCTTTGTCCCACGAAAATGCGCCTTCGGCGTACCCCCGCTTGCTCCGGTCGTGGTATGTTGAAGTTTGATCCGCTCGCGCGCCGTTTGCTTTCGTTTCGCGGCGGGAGGATGGAAAGGCAGGCGCGGCCATGAAGATTCTGGTTCTCAATTCCGGCAGTTCGTCCATCAAGTTCCAGCTCATTGAGACCGACACGGAGATGATCAAGGCCTCGACCGACAAGTGCCTGGCCCGAGGCATCGTAGAGCGCATCGGCACCGACGAAGCTTCCATCCGCCTGCAGGACGCCGCCAAACCCTGCAGCGCGCACATCGGCGAGATCCTCGATCACCAGGCCGCCCTGACGCACCTGATCGAAGCCCTGCGCGGGTGCGGGGTGATCGCCGACGTTTCGCAGATTCAGGCGGTGGGCCACCGCGTGGTGCACGGCGGCGAGCACTTCTCCAGTTCGCTGATCATTGACGAAGAGGTCGCCAAGGCCATCCAGCATTGCGCGGAGCTTGCCCCCCTGCACAACCCCCACAACCTTCGCGGCTACTACGTGGCGCGCAAGGTGATGCCGCAGGTTCCGCAAGTGGCGGTCTTCGACACCGCTTTCCACCAGACGATTCCGCCCCATGCTTATCTGTACGGCCTTCCCTACACCTACTACCGCCGCTACAAGATCCGGCGCTATGGCTTCCACGGCACCTCGCACCGCTACGTCGCCTACCGCTACCGCCAGATCTTCGACCACGCCCGCGACGAGGTGAACCTGATCACCTGCCACCTGGGAAACGGCTGCTCGGTTTGCGCCATCGAGCGCGGCAAGAGCATTGACACCTCGATGGGCTTTACGCCGCTCGAGGGGCTGGTGATGGGCACGCGCTCGGGCGACCTCGACCCCGCCATCCTCCTCTACCTGATGTCCAAGGACGAGCTCTCACTCCACGACACCTCGACGCTGCTCAACAAGTTCAGCGGCCTCTACGGATTGTCGGGTGAGTCGAACGACATGCGCGAGCTGCTGGCCAACGCCGAGAAAGGGGACGAGCAGGCGCGCCTGGCCATCGACGTCTTCTGCTACCGCATCCGCCGCTACATCGGCGCCTACTCGGCCGCCCTCGGCCACGTGGACGGCATCATCTTTACCGGCGGCATCGGCGAGAACGCCCCGCCGGTGCGCGCCAAATCCTGCGAGCGCCTCTCCGAAATGGGCTTTGAGGTGGACGCGGAACGCAACACCGCCCTGAAAGGCAAGGAAGGCGAGATTTCCACCGACTCCAGCCGCGGGCACGTCATGGTCATCCCCACCAACGAGGAGTTGCTCATCGCCCGCGACACCTTCCGCTGCGTGCGCGGCATCCCGCACCCGTACTGAGCGCGCCGTCAGGGCACGGTTTCAACCGTGCCTGCGGCTGGCCGTGCCGGTCAAGCGGCAGCCAGACGGCGGCTTCAGCCGCTGAGGGCCCAGCCAGCGCCTCAGGGGCTCAAAGCCCCTTCTCTCGCCCTTTTTCGGCACGACTAAAGTCGTGCCCCGACGAAGCTTGTACGGAGTTTTATACCAGCACCTGCAAGATGGAGGTGCCGCGCCGTGCCCTCAGGTCTTTACAGTGCCAGCCGGCGCAGGCGCAGGGCGTTGGTGATCACCGAGACCGAGCTGAAGGTCATGGCGGCGGCGGCGAGCATGGGGCTGAGCAGCAGGCCGAAGAAGGGATAGAGAATCCCGCCCGCCACCGGCACACCCACGCTGTTGTAAACGAGCGCCCAGAAAAGGTTCTGGCGGATGTTGCGCATGGTGCCCTGGCTCAGGCGGCGGGCGCGCGCGATGCCGCGCAGGTCGCCTTTCACCAGCGTCACCCCGGCGCTTTCCATCGCCACGTCGGTTCCCGTCCCCATGGCAATGCCCACTTGCGCCTGGGCGAGCGCCGGCGCGTCGTTGATGCCGTCGCCGGCCATCGCCACCACGCGTCCCTGGGCCTGCAACTGCTTCACCACTTCGCCCTTGCGCTCCGGCAAGACTTCCGCTTCCACCTCGTCCAGGCCCAGCTCGCGCGCCACCGACTCAGCGGTGCTGCGGCTGTCGCCGGTCAGCATCACGATGCGCAGGCCGCTCGAGTGCAGCAGGCGAATGGCTTCCGGCGTTGAAGACTTGATGGGATCGGCCACCGCCACCAGCCCCGCGGCTTGCCCGTCTACCGCCACGAACATTACCGTCTGCCCTTTCTTGCGCAGCTTTTCCGCCTGATCCACGAGGCCGCCCAAAGAAACGTTCAAGCTCTCGAACAGTTTGCGATTCCCCAGTGCCACACTGCGGCCGTCCACGTGCCCCGTGACGCCGGCGCCGGTTTGCGACTGGAAATCCTTCACTTCACCCAGCGTCAGCTTGCGCTCCTGGGCCCCCGCCACGATGGCCGCGGCCAAGGGATGCTCGCTGGCGCGCTCCAGGCTGGCCGCCAAGCGCAACAGCTCGGACTCGCCGATTTCACCGAGCGCCTTCACCTCCGCCAGGCGCGGCTTCCCTTCCGTCAGCGTGCCGGTCTTGTCCACCACCAGCGTGTCGACCTTTTCCAAGACTTCCAGCGCCTCGGCGTTCTTGATCAGCACCCCGGCCGTGGCGCCGCGCCCGGTTCCCACCATGATGGAGACCGGCGTCGCCAGCCCCAGCGCGCACGGGCAGGCGATGATCAGCACCGCGACGGCGTTGACCAGCGCATTGGCCAGGCGCGGCGGCGGACCCACCAGCGCCCAGACGATGAAAGTGATGACCGCGATGCCCACCACGGCGGGGACGAAATAGGAAGCCACGACGTCGGCCAGGCGCTGGATGGGCGCGCGGCTGCGCTGCGCTTCGCTGACCATGCGCACAATCTGGGCAAGCAGGGTGTCGCTGCCTACGCGTTCGGCCTGCATCAGGAACCCGCCCGTGCCGTTCACCGTACCGCCCGTCACCCGGTCGCCGGCGCCTTTTTCCACCGGAATCGGCTCGCCGGTCACCATGGACTCGTCCACCGAGCTCGCGCCTTCCAAGACTTTGCCGTCCACGGGAATCTTCTCGCCGGGGCGCACGCGCAAGCGGTCGCCGAGGTGCACGCGGTCGAGGGAAACGTCCTCCTCCGTACCGTCGGCGCGCACCAGCCGCGCCGTCTTGGGCGCCAGGCCCAGCAAGGCGCGAATGGAGCTGGAAGTCTGGCTGCGCGCGCGCAGTTCCAGCACCTGGCCCAGCAGAACGAGGGTGATAATCACCGCCGCCGCTTCGAAGTAGACCGCCACCTCGCCGCCCGGCCCGCGGAACGATTGCGGAAAGATTTGCGGAACCAGCGCCGCCACCAGGCTGTAGACGTACGCCGTGCCGGTGCCCACCGAGATCAACGTGAACATATTCAGGCTGCGGTTAACCAACGACCGCCACCCGCGCACGAAAAACGGCGCGCCACCCCACAGCACCACCGGCGTCGAAAGCGCCAGTTCGATCCAGGCGCTCACCCGCCCGCTGAGGGCGTGCCCGAGGGAAAAGTGCTCGCCCATCGCCATCACGAAAACCGGCACGGTTAGCACCAGGCTGATCCAGAAGCGCCGCTTCATGTCCACCAGTTCGGGGTTTTCCTCCTCGGTCGCGGTCACGGTGCGCGGCTCGAGCGCCATGCCGCACTTGGGGCAGGCGCCGGGATGGTCCTGAACCACTTCCGGGTGCATGGGGCAAACGTATTCGGTCTTGGTGGCGGGCGCAGACTCGTAAAGCTTTTCCAGCGCCATGCCGCACTTGGGACAGGCGCCGGGATGGTTCTGGACCACTTCCGGGTCCATGGGGCAGATGTAGGTTGCCTCGGCGCCCGCGGGCGCAGCAGCCTCCGCCGCGGCCGGAGAACCGGAAAGAAATTTCTCCGGCTCGGCCCGGAATCGCTCCTCGCAGGAAGGATTGCAGAAATAATAGGTCTTGCCCCGATACTCAAACGAGCCGGTGGCGTCGGCCCGATCAATGGTCATGCCGCAGACCGGGTCCAGAACCTGCGCGTCACCGCCGGCATTCCCACTGGCAGCATCTTGGGGTTGGGAAGGGTCAGCCATGTCGCAGCCTCATTTGCGGGAATCCTCTTTCCCGCCGGGCACGGCGAAAGTAGGTCCGCCGCCGGATCACCGGGCAGATTTCTTCGCCCTTAGCCCATCATCTATTCTACTCCTTCTGATGCATGAGAGAGCAGGATCGGCCCGGCGGGCGAAACAAGGCGTGGTAAACTTTGAGTTTCCGTGCGGCTCGCGCACGCCGTTCCCGGGATGCAGCGCCGCGCAACAGAGCACCGGCAAGAAAGCGAAAAGTTAGATCTGAGGGTGACAATCCGGTTGGAGGGTGGCTACGATGGTTCGCAGGCATCATGTTTTCGGGTGGGCGCTGCTCGGGGCGCTCGCGGCTTCCAGCGCCTGCGTGGCCGCCTCGCCGAAGGTGGGAATCACCAGGAAGGTGTTCGGGAAAATGGCCGACGGACAGGAAATCAATCTCTTCACTTTGACCAACAAGCGCGACATGCGCGTGGCCGTCACCAACTACGGCGGCCGCGTCGTTTCCATCGTCGTGCCCGACCGGCACGGCAAGATGGCGGACGTGGTGCTGGGCTTCGGCAGCGCCAGCGGCTATGAGGGCGATAACCCTTACTTCGGGGCGATTGTGGGCCGCTACGCCAACCGCATTGCCAAGGGCGAGTTTAAGCTGGACGGCAAGGTCTACCACCTGCCGATCAATAACGGCCCCAACAGCCTGCACGGCGGCAAGCGCGGATTCGACCGGCGGCTGTGGACGGCGCGCGAGCACAGCCAGGACCCGCCCGCCCTGGAGCTGACCTACCTGAGCCCCGACGGCGAAGAGGGCTATCCGGGGAATCTGCACGTGAAGGTAGTCTACACCCTGGAGAGCGGCAACTCCCTGCGCATCGAATACACCGCCACCACCGACCAGGACACCATCGTCAACCTGACGAACCACTCCTACTTCAACCTCGACGGCGAGGGCAACGGCAACGTCCTCGACACAGTGCTCACCCTGCACGCCGGCAAGTTCACGCCCATCGACTCCACGCTCATTCCCACCGGCAAGATCGAGGGCGTGGCGGGGACGCCGCTGGATTTCCGCAAGCCCACCGCGATCGGCGCGCGCATCGGAGCCGACAACGAGCAGCTTCACTACGCGGGCGGCTACGACTTCAATTACGTACTCGACCGCCAGGGGCCGGGCCTGGAACTGGCGGCGCGCGCCGTGGACCCGCGCTCCGGGCGCGTGCTGGAGGTCTTCACCACCCAGCCGGGCATCCAGCTGTACACCGGCAACTTCCTCGACGGGACGCTGCATGGGCCGAGCGGCAAACCTTACGTCAAACGCGGGGCGTTTTGCCTGGAGACACAGCACTTCCCCGACTCGCCGAACCACCCCAACTTTCCGACCACGGAACTGAAGCCCGGCCAGATCTTTCACCAGGTGACGGTCTTCAAGTTTTCAACCGAAAAGTAATCGCCTTCTGTCTGCAAGCGCACCCGGATGGCGGCCTGGTCGTCTTCTCGACGTCAAGTCTCCGGGGCTCTCCCTTTTCACTCGTGCCCAGCGATAGGCCACGGCCTTCCTGGGACATTGGTGGCAGGCGGAGGATCGAACTCCCGGCCCAGGGATAATGAGTCCTGCCCCAGAGGTTCTGCGCGGTCCGGCACTGTCATCACTGTCATACCGGAACGCGATGGGATTCCCCATGGATATCGATAGATACTTGCATTTCTCATTAACTTGGCTACAATTCCGCCAGTAATAATCCTTGAAGGTTCCAGGAGACCACCGATGTCCGGAGTCGAACTGCGACCGTTACGCCTGGGAGAACTGCTGGATCACACCTTCACCTATTACCGGAAACATTTTCTGCTTTTTGTCGGCATCATGGCCTTGCCGCAGGTTTTGATCGTCGCGGTCAACCTGGGGATGCTTCCCTTTCGTGCGCGCCGGTTTGGCGCGCCTGTTCCCGGGCAGCCTGTTCCTATCAGTTCTCCCGCCCACATCCAGTCGATGCTCGCGGCTTTCCTGATCGGTTCCGTCCTGGCCATGTTGGCCTACGTGCTGGTCTATTGCATCGCACTCGGGGCCTCCACCATCGCCCTTTCGGAAGTTCATCTGGGACGAACCACCACCATCGCCGGGGCCTACCGCAAGCTGCGCGGTAAGATCTGGCGCCTGTTTGACGTGACGGTCTCCGTCGGCGTCCGCTGCGCGGGGATCTTTGCCCTGGCGGGGGCGCTCGGCGCCGCGATTATTTTTCTTCCCATCGCCCTATCCAGCATAGGAGGAAAACCCAACCCTATAGCCGTGGCTCTGCTGGGAATCGCGGCGTTCGTGGTCTTCGTGGCGGGGCTGGTCTTCACTTTCATTGTCGTCCTGCGTTACTCGCTGGCCGTCCCCTCGCTGGTTCTGGAAAATCTTCGCGCCCGGGAAGCCATCAAGCGGAGTGTCTTTCTTTCCAAGGGCAGACTCTGGCGGCTCTTTCTGACCTTCCTACTGATGTACATCATCAACATGGTTGCCGTGATGGTGTTCACAGGGGCCTTCATCATTACCCAGATCTACGCAGCGATCTAGAGGCACACGATCCCGCT
>JBJKQV010000400.1:0-10343 GCA_046704985.1 Terriglobia bacterium | reverse complement strand
CAGCTTCTGCGCCGATTGCCAGCGGCGCGCGGAGACCAATCCTTTGCGCGTGCTCGACTGCAAGGTTCCCGCCGATCAGCCGCTCATCGAGAAACTGCCGCGCATCCTCGACCATCTGTGCCCCGAGTGCCGTCAGCACTTTGAAAGCGTGCGCGCCGAGCTCGACCTGCGCGGCATCGCTTATCAGATCAATTCGCGCCTGGTGCGCGGCCTCGACTACTACACGCGCACGACGTTCGAAATCACCAGCGGCTCGCTGGGCGCGCAGGACGCGGTGCTGGGCGGCGGGCGCTACGACGGGCTCTCGGAAATGCTCGGCGGGCCGCCCGCTCCCGGCATAGGCTTTGCCATCGGCCAGGACCGGCTGATGCTGGCCGTGGCGGAGCAGGTGCAGGCGCGCGCGGGCGAGGGGGCGCGGCTGGACTGGCCGCTCGACGCCTACATCGCCTGGATGGGCCCCGAGGCCCGCGAGCCCTCGACGCTCCTGGCGCGCCAACTGCGCGAGCGCGGCCTGAGTGTCTCCATGGACTTCGAGCCCGCCAAGCTGAAGAAATCGCTGGGCATGGCCAGCCGCCTGGGCGCCGCCTTTGGGGTCATCATCGGCGAGGCGGAAATCGCTTCCGGGCGCTACCAGGTCAAGGACCTGCGCGCCGGCCAGCAGCAGGAAGTCGAGTCCGCGCAAATCGCGGATTACGTTGTGGAACGAGTTCGAAAGTAAGTGTGAACGATGAACGGTAGATTGAGCGCGGGGCGTCTTGTAAGTTTCCGCGCGCGTTCTTCGCGGAAGACCGGTTCTCTTGCTGTTCACTGTTCACTTTTCACTGTTCACTATTCTCTCCGGGGTGGAAAACTTGAATCTGGATCTATTGGGTGATCGGCAAAGAACGCATCGTTGCGGCGAGCTGCGCAAGGAGCATGTCGGACGGAAGGTTTTTCTGGCCGGCTGGGTGGACCGCCGTCGCGATTTGGGCAACATCATCTTTCTCGACCTGCGCGACGCGACGGGTGTGACGCAGATCGTTTGCAGCCTGGAGCGCAACCAGGCCGTCCACGAGAAGGCCGAGCAGGTGCGCCCCGAATACGTGGTAGGCGTGGAAGGGGAAGTGGTGGCCCGGTCCGCCGAGACCGCCAACCCGCAACTGGCCACGGGCGAAGTGGAAGTGCGCGCCACCTCACTGCTGATCCTGAACGAAGCCAAGACGCCGCCCTTTCCCATTGCCGACGACGTGCGCACCAGCGAGGATACGCGGCTCAAGTACCGCTACCTGGACCTGCGGCGGACGCACATGCAGCGCAACCTGCGCCTGCGCCACCAGGCCTCGCTCACCGTGCGCGAGCACATGAGCGGCCACGGCTTCGTGGAGGTGGAGACGCCCTTCCTGACCCGCTCCACGCCCGAGGGGGCGCGCGACTACTTGGTGCCCAGCCGCCTCCAGCACGGCAGCTTCTACGCCCTGCCGCAGTCGCCGCAACTTTTCAAGCAGCTGCTGATGATCGCGGGACTGGACCGCTACTTCCAGATCGTGCGCTGCTTCCGCGACGAGGATTTCCGCGCCGACCGCCAAGCCGAGTTCACGCAGATTGACGTGGAGATGAGCTTCCCGCAGCGCGACGTACTGTTCGAAATCGTCGAGCAGCTGATGGAAAAGCTCTTTGCCCTGGTGGAAGTCAAAGTTGAGCGCCCCTTTGCGCGCCTCGCCTACGACGACGCCATGGAGCGCTACGGCTCCGACAAGCCCCACCTGGGCTTCGGCCTGGAGTGGAAACGACTGGCACTTCCCGAGGCCGAGCGCGAGAAGCTGCACGTGGCGCAGACGGTGAAGGCGCTGCGCGTCCCCGGCCAGAGCGCCCTGTCGCGCAGCCAACTCGACAAGCTGCAGGATACGGCGCGCGCCCGCGGCGCCGACTGGTTCACGTACGTGAAGATGACCGACGCCGGCGCGCAGTCACCGCTCAGCAAAGCGGTGGGCGAAGAGGCGGTGCGCGCGCTGGCCTCCGGCGCCGGGGCCCAGCCGGGCGACCTGGTGCTTCTGCTGGGCGTGAAGTCAACGGCCGCCGCGGCGAGCCACGTCGTGCTGCGCCGCCTGGACGAAGCTTCGGGCGAGCTGCGCCTGGAGCTGGGCCGCCGCTTGAACCTGCTCAAGCCCGGCACCTGGAATTTCGCCTGGGTGGTGGACTTTCCGATGTTCGATTACGACGAGAAGGAGAAGCGCTTCGCCGCCATGCACCATCCCTTCACCTCCCCGCGCGAGGAGGACCTGGAGCAGCTGGAAAGCGACCCGGCGGCGGTCAAAGCGCGCGCTTACGACCTGGTGCTCAACGGCCAGGAAATCGGCGGCGGCTCGATTCGTATCCATCGCACCGACGTGCAGGCGCGGGTGTTCAGCGTCCTGGGGCTGACGCCCGATAAGGCCCGCGAGCGCTTCGGGTTCTTCCTGGACGCGCTGGAATACGGCGCCCCGCCGCACGGCGGCATCGCCCTGGGCTGGGACCGCATCGTGGCCTTGATGGCGGGCGAAACCAGCATCCGCGAGGTCATCGCGTTCCCCAAGACCGCCAGCGCTTCCGACCTGATGTGCGATTCTCCGGCAACCGTCGATGACGAACAGTTGACGGAACTCGGGCTGACGCTTAGGCGGAAGCGATGAAATGTGACGAGAGTTCCACTAGGGGGTCGGAGCTTAAGCTCCTACAAAAGAGTGAGGGAATTGAGAAAGGGGCTTTAGCCCCTGAAGCTGAGTATGGGACGCCTTGTCCATCGCGTCGGTCCTGCCTGCACATATTTCATTACCACAAAGACGTGGCAGAACCGGGCCCTATTCAATGTCCCGGAGTTAGCACAAATTATTCTCGATCGCCTGATGGCTTACCGCGAACAGGGCGCGTACCTCCTTCGCGAATTCGTCATCATGCCCGATCATCTGCACCTTCTCCTTACTCCGGGCGGCAATTCGTCTTTGGAGCGGGGTTTGCAGCTCATTAAAGGCGGAAGTTCACATGAGATCCATCGGCGGCGGGGGCACAAGGCGCAGATTTGGCAGCCGGGTTTTCATGACTGGACGATCCGGGACGCCGCCGATTATCACGCCAAGCTCCACTACATCAGGATGAATCCAGTCTCTGCGGGTTTGGTCAAACACCCTGGCGATTGGCCCTACAGTTCGGCATTGAGCGGGGAGCGCCTTGACCCCATTCCCGAGCGATTTTGGCCCCCTTCAGGGGCTGAAGCCCTGCGGGTGAAGGGCGCTTCCGAGTCGGAGCTGAAGCTCCGACCCCCTGGGGTCCGCTCATGAGCGTGATTCACATCTTGCCGGAGGCCGTGGCCAACCGCATCGCGGCGGGCGAGGTGGTGGAGCGCCCGGCTTCGGTGGTGAAGGAATTACTCGAAAACTCGCTCGACGCGGGCGCGCGGAGCGTGGAGATCCGCGTGGAGGCGGGCGGCAAGCGGCTCATCCGGGTGAGCGACGACGGCTGCGGCATGACCCACGACGACGCGCTGCTGGCCTTCGAGCGCCATGCCACCAGCAAGATCCGCAGCGCCGACGACCTGTTCGCCATCTCCAGCCTGGGCTTCCGCGGCGAGGCGCTGCCTTCCATCGCCGCCGTCTCGCGCCTGGCGCTCGAGACGCGCGACGCCTCCGAACCCACCGGCTCGCACCTGGAGATCGCGGGCGGCAAAATGCGCGACGTCACCGAAGCGGCGCGCGAGCCGGGAACGCGCATCGAGGTGCGCGACCTCTTTTTCAACGTCCCGGCGCGGCGCAAGTTTCTGAAGTCGGAATCCACCGAGCTCGGCCACATCGCTACCCTGGTTACGCACTACGCCCTGGCGCACCCCGAAAAGAGCTTCCGACTCGATTCGCTGACCAACGAAATCCTGAACGTGTCGCCGGTGACGTCCTTTCGCGAGCGGATTTATCAGGTGATGGGCGCGCAGCTGCTCGAGCAACTGGTCGAGATTCCCGCCCTCGAGCGGCGCATGCCGCGGCCTTACGCGGGGACGCCGGGCGCGGAGGCGGAGGCCGGCGAGGACCCGCTGGTGCGGTTCTCGGGCTTTGCCTCGCGGCCGGAAGTGCAGAAGCTGAACCGCAACCACATCTACTTTTTCGTGAATCGCCGGCTGGTGCGCGACCGGCTGATTCTGCACGCCGTCGCCCAGGCCTACCCCAACATCCTGCCGGCCGGGATGTTTCCCGTGGCGCTGATTTTTCTCGAGCTGCCGGCCACGGAGGTGGACGTCAACGTCCACCCGTCCAAGACCGAGGTGCGCTTTCGCAGCTCGTCTTTCATCCACGATTTCGTTCGCGACTCGATCCGGCAAGGACTGGTGGCGGCGCAACCGGTGGCCGCCTTTCCGATGCCGCGCGGCCGCGGGCGCGTCGAGCCGGACGCGACGGAAACCGAAGCCGGCGAGCGCTTGGGCGAGGAGCCGCCGATGATGCGCGGCGCTGCGCCCGCGGGTTTTGCCGCGCCGGGCGGCGGGTACCAGCTTTCTGCGCGGCGTCCCGACCCCGTGACGGGCAAGCTGCCGCTCGACGCGGCGCTGGCGGCCTACGCGCCGCCCGCAGGTTTTCCCGTTGAGGCGCCGCCGACGGCCGAAAGCGTTTCGGAGTTTCCGGCGGATTTGCAGCCGCTCGGGCAGGTGCAGGAGAGCTTTATCGTCGCCACCAACTCCGAGGGACTGTGGATTGTGGACCAGCACGTGGCCCACGAGCGCGTGCTCTTCGAGCGCTACCTGCGCCAGCGGCGGGAAAAGCGCGTCGAAGGCCAACGGCTGTTGCTGCCCATCGTCGTCGAGTTGCGTCCCGAGCAGCAGGCGATCTATCAGCAGATTGCCGAGGAGTTGAACGCTTGCGGGTTCGAGGTGGAGCCGTTCGGGCAACGTACCGTGGCCATCAAGACCGCGCCCGCTGACATCTCGGCCGAAGACGTGGAAAAGCTGCTGCTGGAAATTCTGGACGGGGTAGGGCGCGAAGCGCGCGCCGTGTCGCTCGAGAGTTTGCGAGCCAAAATCGCAGCGTCGGTTTCCTGCCACGCCGCCATCAAGGTGAACATGGCGCTCGACCGCAATAAGATGCGCTGGCTGCTGGGAGAGCTGGCGCGTACGGATTGCCCCATGACCTGCCCGCACGGACGGCCCACGGTGCTGAAGTATGGGATGAAAGAGATTTTGAAGTCGTTTAAGAGAATCTAGTCTTCAGTTGTCAGTTTTCAGTGAGGGAGTCAATCGTGCCGCCTTACTGAAAACTGAGAACTGAAAACTGAGGACTGACAAGCCAACGATGACCGAACCTTTCATTATTGCCATTGACGGCCCCGCGGGGGCGGGGAAGAGCACGGTCGCGCAGATGCTGGCGGCGCGGCTGGGGCTCGCCTACGTGGACAGCGGCGCCACCTACCGGGCGGCGGCGCTGCGCGTGCTGGAGCTCGAGGCGTCGCCGCAGGACGAAGAGGCCGTCAAGCGCGTGGTGGGAGAGGCGGAGATTCGCTTTGAGGCGGAAGGCGGGCGGGCGCGCGTGCTGCTCGACGGGCGTGACGTGAGCGGGCGCATCCGCACGGCGGCGGTGACGCTGGCGGCCGCGCAGGTTTCGCGCCTGCCGGAAGTGCGCCAGAAGCTGATCCAGTTGCAGCGCGGCCTGGCGCGCGGGCGGGGCGTGGTGATGGAAGGGCGCGACATCGGCACGGTGGTTTTTCCCGATGCGCCGCTGAAGATTTTTCTGATGGCCGATGTGAAAGAGCGCGCCCGGCGGAGGCTGGAGCAGAACCACCAGGAAGGGCGCAAGACCACGCTCCGGGACACTTCCTACGAGCTCGGCCGGCGCGACCAGCTGGACGCGGAGCGGAAGATTTCGCCCCTGGTTCCGGCGCCGGACGCGGTCGAAATCGACTCGACACACCTCAGCGCCGACGAGGTCGTGGCGCGCATCCTCAAGCTGGCGGAAGAACGCGGATTGCGGGAAGAGAAGCCCGCGCGCGGCGAGTCCTAGGCCGCTGCCATCTCAGGCAGAATATCGACGGCAGATTACAAATTCCAAAATCCTGATTTCAGATCCAACTCCCAGATTCCAGATCAACGTGCGCCGTTGGACATGGAGGAGAGGAACTGGCTGTTGCTGCCGGTTTTGGAGAGCTTGTCGATGATGAGCTCCATGCTTTCCACGGGCGACAAGGGGTTGAGGACCTTGCGCAGCACCCAGATGCGGTTGAGCTCGTCCTTGGGGACCAGGAGCTCTTCCTTGCGGGTGCCCGACTTGTTGATGTCGATGGCGGGAAAGACGCGCTTGTCGACGAGCTTGCGGTCGAGGTGGACTTCCATGTTGCCGGTGCCCTTGAACTCCTCGAAGATCACGTCGTCCATGCGGCTGCCGGTATCGATGAGCGCGGTGGCGATGATGGTGAGGCTGCCGCCCTCCTCGATGTTGCGCGCCGCGCCGAAGAAACGCTTGGGGCGCTGCAGGGCGTTGGAATCGACGCCGCCCGACAGCACCTTGCCGGAAGGCGGCACTACGGTGTTGTAGGCGCGCGCCAGGCGGGTGATGGAGTCGAGCAGGATCACCACGTCGCGGCGGTGCTCGACCAGGCGCTTGGCCTTTTCGATGACCATCTCCGCCACCTGCACGTGGCGGGCGGCGGGCTCGTCGAACGTCGAGCTGATCACCTCGCCGTGCACGGTGCGCTGCATGTCGGTCACTTCCTCGGGCCGCTCGTCAATGAGCAGCACGATGAGAGTGATCTCGGGGTGGTTGGTGGTGATGGAGTTGGCGATCGCCTGCAGCAGCATGGTCTTGCCGGTGCGGGGCGGGGAAACGATCAGGCCGCGCTGCCCCTTGCCGATGGGCGTCAGCAAATCCATGACGCGCGCGGAGATGTTGTCCTTGCCGGTTTCCAGGCGCACGCGCTCCTCGGGGTAGAGGGGGGTGAGGTTGTCGAAGAAGATCTTGTTGCGCGACTCCTCCGGCGACTCGAAGTTGATGGCCTCCACCTTGATGAGCGCAAAGTAGCGCTCGCCGTCTTTGGGCGGGCGGATCTGCCCGGAGATGGTGTCGCCGGTGCGCAGGTCGAATTTGCGGATCTGCGACGGCGAGACGTAAATGTCGTCGGGGCCGGGCAGGTAGTTGTAGTCGGGGGCGCGCAGGAAGCCGAAGCCGTCGGGCAGGCATTCCAGTACCCCTTCGGAGAAGATCAGCCCCGCCTTCTCGGTCTGCGCCTGGAGGATCTTGAAGATCAGCTCCTGCTTGCGCATACCGGTGGCGCCCACCACGCCCAGGTCTTTGGCCACCTGGGTCAGCGCGGTGATGTTCATCTCCTTCAGCTTGGCGATGTCAAGGACCTCGCCTTCTTTCAGTTCCATGATCTTTTCTTCTTGTACAGGTTCGGGTGCTTGCTTTTTCGCAGGCATAGTTTGTCTCTCAAAAGTGGTTTGGAAATCGAGCCCTCCGGGGCCCGTTCGTTTCTATCTCAAAAGTGACTGACTCGGTATTTGCCGCATCCCTGGGTCCCAACCGGCCGGATGAAACTCAAGCGGTATGAAAGAGCAACGGTGCGGCGAAAAGTGCGGTGATATCCTAGTGGGTGATTTTCGTGTCGTCCCGCACGGGAGTGGTCGTTCCCAGGCCGGAGCGTTTGCGCCCGGCCTCCGCGACCCCTACTAAGATGCTCACTCCAACCTAAAAGTTTCTTCCCCCTAATGGGTCAACGGCTCGCGGTCGCTGTCCATGGAGGGGGGTTCGTGCACGGGCGGCGCCTCGCCAGCCTCAGCCAGGCCGCTGCGCCCTTCCAGCTTCCGTTCCAGAGCCAGGTCCAGTACTTCGTCCATGGTCTCCACAAACTTGAGGGCCACTTCCTGCTGGATGTTGGCCGGAATCTCCGCCAGGTCTTTCTCGTTGTCGCGCGGCAGGATGGCGGTGCGGCAGCCCATGCGGTGGGCGGCCAGCAACTTCTCCTTGACCCCGCCGATGGGCAGGACCTTGCCGCGCAGGTTTATTTCGCCGTTCATCGCCACGTCGCGCAGGACGGGCACCTGGGTCAGCGCGCTGACCACGGCGGTGGCCAGGGTGATGCCCGCCGAGGGGCCGTCCTTGGGGATGGCGCCCTCGGGGATGTGAATGTGAATGTCACGGCTGCGGTAGAAGTCCGCGGGCAGGCCCAGCGCCGCGGCGCGCGAGCGCACGTAGCTCATCGCTGCCTGCCCGGATTCCTGCATCACGTCACCGAGCTTGCCGGTGAGCAGCAGCTTGCCCTTGCCGGGCATGATGGTGGCCTCGATGTAGAGGATCTGGCCGCCCACTTCCGTCCAGGCCAGCCCCGTCGCCAGGCCGACTTCGTTCTTCTCTTCCGACTGCGTGTCGCGGAACTTGATCACGCCCAGGTACTCGGCCACGTCTTCGGGCCGCACGGTGAGCTGGACGCTGCGCCCTTCTTGCACGACCTTGCGGGCCACCTTGCGGCAGATGTTGGCGATTTCGCGCTCCAGGTTGCGCACTCCGGCCTCGCGCGTGTAGCCGCGGATGACCGCCGTCAGCGCCTCGTCGGGAAGGGCGATGTTGGCCTCTTTCAGCCCTGCCGCCTCGCGCTGCTTGGGAACCAGGAAGCGCTTGGCGATTTCCAGCTTCTCCGGCTCCGTGTAGCCCGACAGGCGCAGGATTTCCATACGGTCCTGAAGGGGCTGGGGAATGGTGTGGATCACATTGGCAGTGGTGATGAAGAAAATCTTGGACAGGTCGTATTCCACGTCCAGGTAGTGATCCATGAACATGTGATTCTGCTCGGGGTCGAGCACTTCCAGCAGGGCGGCCGAGGGGTCGCCGCGGAAGTCCATGCTCATCTTATCGACCTCGTCGAGCAGGAAGACGGGGTTGACGGTGCCCGCCTTCTTCATCATCTGGATGATCTGGCCGGGCAGGGCGCCGATGTAAGTGCGGCGGTGGCCGCGTATTTCCGCCTCGTCCCGCACACCACCCAGCGACAGGCGCACGAACTTGCGCCCCGTGGCGCGGGCGATGGAGCGTCCGAGCGAGGTCTTGCCCACTCCCGGCGGGCCCACAAAGCACAGGATCGACCCGCGCGGATTCTTAACCAACTGCCGCACGGCCAGGAACTCCAAGATGCGCTCTTTGATCTTCTCCAGCCCGTAGTGGTCGGCTTCCAGAATCTTCTCGGCGCGCCGGATGTCGCGAATCTCGCGCGTGCGCTTTTTCCAGGGCATGGCGAGCAGCCAGTCGAGGTAGTTGCGCGAGACAGTGGACTCGGCGGACATCGGTGGCATCATTTCCAGGCGCTTCAGCTCCTGTTCGGCCTTCTCGCGCGCGTCCTGGGTCATGCCCGCTTCGGCGATCTTCTTTTTCAGCTCGTCGATCTCGCTCTTCTCGTTGCGCCCCAGCTCCTTCTGGATGGCTTTGATCTTCTCGTTCAGGTAGTACTCGCGCTGGGCGCGCTCCATCTGGCGCTTGACGCGCCCCTGGATGGTGCGGTCGACGTTGAGCTTCTCGATCTCGACGTCCAGGATATCGGCCAGGCGGGTGAGCCGGTCGACGGGGTCGAAGATCTCCAGCAACTCCTGCTTCTCCTCGATGCTGACGTTGAGGTTGGCGGCCACGGTGTCAGTGAACTTGCCGATCACCTCCACCTCGACGGCGGCGATCATGGTCTCGTAGTTGAGGCTCTGCGAGAGCTTGACGTACTGCTCAAACAGCGCGGTGACGCGCTGCACGAGCTGTTCGAGGCTGGGGGTGGAGACCAGGCGGTAGGCGGTGGTCTTGACGCTGACGCGGAAGTAGCCCTCCTCGGTCGAGACCTTGACGATGCGCCCGCGCTCGGCGCCTTCCACCAGCACCTTGATATTGCCATCGGGGAGCTTGAGGCTCTGCACGATGTTGGCGATGGTGCCCACCTGGAAGATGTCAGCGGGCTTGGGCTCGTCCACCGAGGCGTCGTGCTGGGTGGCGAGGATGATCTTCTTGTCGCCGGCCAGCGATTCTTCCAGGGCGCGAATGGAAGTGTCGCGGCCCACCACGAACGGGGTCATCATGAAAGGAAAGATCACCACGTCGCGGATGGGCATCATGGGCAACGTGCGCGTATCGGTTTTTTCCCGGCCGGAGAACATTGAGGACACTCTTTAACCTGCCTTCTCCAAGAATTTGGCGTTGAAGATGATTTCGTGGTTGCGGACCATCTCGTCGGTCACCACGAACTCCCGCAGTGTGCGCTGGCTGGGGAGGTGATACATGAGATCGAGCATCAGGTCTTCCAGCACCATGCGCAGCCCCCGCGCCCCCAGCTTGCGCTGGATGGCCTGCTGGGCGACGGTCTCGAGCGCCTGGTCGGTGAAGCGCAGTTGCACG
>JBJKQV010000399.1:0-3920 GCA_046704985.1 Terriglobia bacterium | reverse complement strand
GGGCACGGGGTCGGGCAGCGCGCGGCGGCCCGCCGCGGCGCCTGCACGGCGCAGCGCCGCCTCGATGCGCGCCGCAATCACGAAGGGCAGCGCGCCCTGGTCTTCGATCTTCACGAGGCCGCGCTCGACGCCCAGCGCCGCCAGCACCTGGCGCGCCTGCGCCTCGATGGCTGCGCCGTAGAAAACCGCGACGCGCGACTGCACGCGGATTTCCAGCGCCTGCCCGCCCGGCTCGTAGATCACATGCAAGTCGGAGCGCACGCCTTCGCCGCTGCGCCCCGCTTCTCCGACTCCTCGCTTCGTTTCCGCCATGCGTCAACCTCAGAGCAGCCGATTACAGATGGCTGAGAATCGCGTCGGTCATCTCGGTGGTGGAGGCGGCGCCCTTCTTGAGAACGTCCGGCCCGCCCGCCAGGCGGAGCATGTCGTAGGTGCGCACGCGCCCCTGGGCGACCACCGCGCCCACGGCGTTGCGCACCCGCCGCGCCTTTTCCTCTTCGCCGACGTGATCGAGCAGCATCGCCGCCGACAGGATCATGGCGATGGGATTGACGATGGGCGGCGTGATCTCCGCGTACTTGGGCGCCGAACCGTGCGTGGGCTCGAACACCGCCACCTCCGCGCCGATGTTCCCCGAGCAGGCAAACCCCAGCCCGCCCACCAGTCCGGCAAAGGCGTCGGAAACCACGTCGCCGAAAAGGTTCGTCGCCATCACCACGCCGTAGTCCTCGGGATTCTTGGTCAGCCACATCATCTGCGCGTCGATGTTGGTCGAGCGCAGGCGAACGTCCGGATAATCCTTCTGCACTTTCTTGGCTTCCTCTTCCACCATCCCGGAAGTTTCGCGCAGCACGTTGGGCTTCTCGCAAACGGTCACCGAGGGGTAGCCGAAGCGCTTGGCGTAAGCGAACGCCGCCTGCAGAATCCGCCGGCTGGCGCCGCGGGTGACCAGGCGCGCCGAAAAGGCCAGGTCGCGCCCCTCCACCTTCTCGAAGGGCTTGAACTTGGCATGGAGCCCCAGCGCCTTCCGCACCTCCGCGGGCGGGTCGGTCCATTCCACGCCCGAGTACAACCCTTCGGTATTCTGCCGGAAGATCACCGCGTCCACCTTCGGCTCCTCGAAGCGCGGGAAGGTGCGGCGGATAAAATTGAGCGGGTTGCCCGGAAACGACCGGCAGGGCCGGATGCAAAACTCCAGCTTGAAGCGCTGGCGCAGGCCGACGATGGGGCTAAAGTAAGAATACCCCTTGCCCTTCAGCTTGGGGTCGAGCTCGGCGGCGGCTTCCGCCTTGGGCTTGGAGGTGATGGCCCCGAAAAGCCCCAGGCGGTGTTTGGCCAGCAGCTCCACCGTGCGCTCGGGAAGGGCGTTCCCTTCCTTCACCCAGAAATCCCAGCCGATGTCGGCGGGAAAAAAGTCCGCGTCAAAGTCCACCGCGCGCAGCACGCGCAGCGCTTCAGGCAATACGATCTTGCCAATGCCGTCTCCCGGCATGGTCACTACGGTTGGACGTGCCATAATCTTTCGCCTCGATGATTAATGTTTGTACGCCGGGGCACGCAGCGCCCCGGGCTCTTCCCTGCTGGCCTAAAGGCCAGCGCTACAAGTTCTCTTCGCGCCTTCGCGCCTCCGCGTGAGATTGTTCTCCTCCAGCGCTACCACGCAAAAACCTAAAGATTCTCTCGCCAAGGCGCAAAGAAGCCATCGGCCTCAGAACTACAAACCGAGCCGCTTGCGCACCAGATTCTCCACGCCTCCCGCCACCACCAGCGACTGCGCGATGCTTCCCAGCGGCGCAAAGGGAAACTGCGCGCCGCGCCAGGCGATGCTACCGGAGGCGAAATCCACTTCCAGCTCGTCGCCGGGAATGAGCGTGCGCTTTCCCGCCTTGACTTCTTCCGCCAATTCTTTGCGCAGGCGCGCGACCAATTCCGGCGACTCGACGCAGGGGTACCCGTTGTTGAAGGCGTTGCGCAGGTAGGTCTGCGAAAAGCTTCCGGCCACCACCAGCGCGATACCTTTGGCCTTAAGCGCCGTGGCCGCCTGCTCGCGGCTCGACCCGGTGCCGAAGTTGAACCCGCCCACCAGCACGTCGGAGGAGCGGGTGCGCGCGGCGAATTCCGGATCGTAGTTGGCCATCACCACCTCGGCCATCTTCTCCTTGGTCATATCATCCCGGTAAGTATAGTCCTTACCGTAGATGCCGTCGGTGTTGAGGTTGTCGGGAGGCAGGAAGACCAGGCGTCCGCGCACCGAGCGCGGAAAACCGTCGAGAATTTCCACCTTCGCTGCGGCGGGCGCGGCGGGCGCCATCGCTTGGTACGAGTGCTCGACGGCGCGCGCCGTCACGGCGTCGGGCGCACAAATGTAACCGGCGGCGGCCGAAGCGGCCACGACCGCGGGGCTGGCGAGATAACACTTCGCCTCGCGCGAGCCCATGCGCCCTTTGAAATTGCGGTTGGTGGCGGAGATGCCCACCTCGCCGGGCTCGAGCAGCCCCGTGCCCAGGCCGATGCACGGCCCGCAGCCGGAAGGCAGCACCACGGCGCCGGCGTCGAGCAAGGTCTTCCAATCGCCGCGCGCCTCCGCTTCCTGCTGCACACTCGCGCTCGCCGCGGCGAGATACAGCTTCACGCCCGGCGCCACCTTGGTTCCTTCCAGCACCCGCGCCGCCGCCGCCAAGTCTCCCAGGCGCGAGTTGACGCAGGAAACGATGTAGGCCTTCTGGATGGCCACCCGCTTGGTCTCCAATTCCGCGAGCGGCGTCGAGACCTGCACGGTGTCAGGACCGGAAACGTGCGGGGTGAGCGACGCGAGGTCGAGGGTGATGCGCGCCGCGTAGGCGGCGCCGGGGTCGGGGGCAGGCGGCGCGGCTTCCAGCTTCTTCAGTTCTTCCTCGTCGAGCCGCTTGGTTCCCGCGGGGAGTTTGGCGCGGCAGGCGCGCAGGAACGCAAAAGTCGCGGCGTCGGCGGGAAACCAGCCGACCAGCGCGCCCCATTCCGTAGACATGTTGGAAATGGTCAGGCGCGCTTCCATGTCCAGCGCCGCGACGCCCGGCCCCGCGAACTCCAGCGCCGCGTTCAGGACCTCGTCGTGGTTGTAGAGCCCGCACAAGGTGATGATGACGTCTTTGCCGGTCGCGCCCGGCGCGAGCTTGCCGGTCAGCTCCACGCGCACGGTGCGCGGAATCTGCCACCAGAACACTCCCGTCGCCCACAGCGCGGCGGCGTCGGTGCGCACCACCGGCGTGCCCACGGCGCCCAGCGCGCCGTACATGTTGGAGTGCGAGTCGGAAGCCACCACAAACGAGCCGGGCAGGACGTACCCTTTCTCGACCATGATCTGGTGGCCGATGCCGGTGCCGGCGGGATAGAAGTCCACCCCCTGCTCGCGCGCAAAAGCTTCCACGGAGCGGTACTTGGCCAGGTTCGTTTCCGAAGTGTTCTGAATGTCGTGGTCGAGCGCAAAGACCGGCTGGCGCGGGTCGCGCATCCCCCGGGCGCCGATGGAGCGGAACTTCTTCATCACCGCCGAGGTGTTGTCGTGCGTCATCACGTGGCGCGGGCGGATGGAAACAAAATCTCCGGCGCGCAGCGGGCGGCCGGGCGCTTTTTCGGCCAGGTGAAGCTGGGTGATTTTTTCGACGATCGTTTGGGCCATGCGAGGACTCTCCACAAGCAATGCCTGTTACTGTACCGTTCTCAAACCGCAGACATCAAGAATCGATGTCTGCGCCAACCAGTTCGCCGTAAGGGCACGGCGCGCAGTGCCCCTACGAGGCCTTTAACAGCTCCATTAACTCGCGCACCGTACCGCGCTGGTGCAGATTCCACACCGCCTCAAACATCAGTGAACGTCTGCGCCGGCCAGGGTAGGGGGAATTCATGTATTGGCCCTACGTATCCCAACTCCCCGTACTGCC
>JBJKQV010000398.1:0-7435 GCA_046704985.1 Terriglobia bacterium | reverse complement strand
ATTCAGCTCGGCAGTGCCGGCAACACTGCGGTCAAGGGGGCGCTGGCGGCGAGCCAGGGGGTCAAGGCCTTTCGCTCTGTGGTCGTTCCCATCTTCGTTTTGCTGCTCGCCCTGACACTGGCCATGTGCGTGCTCGTAGCCTGGCACTAGCGGCGCCGAGGGCTCCGCACGCCGGAAGCATGGGAGCACGCCCTAACTCAAGACAACGCCCACCACCGTCAGCAGGCAAATCGCCACCGAAGCCAGGAGGATTAGAACCAGGACCACATCCTCCTTGTCGAAGGCACGGTCATTGCGCCTGACTGCCGTCGCCTGTTCGAGCCCCACAGCAGCAGCTGAAATCTCGCTCCCATTGCCCACGCGCTCTTCCCGAAATGATGTTGGCCCCATGATGCCACCTCCCATGCGCTCAGACGGCAAAGGACGGGAGCGAGTTTCACCCCCCATGTAAAATCGCGGCAAATTCCTCCTTACCGGGGCAGGGGAGAGAAGGGGCCTTTGGTGAGCGCCCGCCTGCCTGGGGCAGGGCGGGGCTGACGGTTTCCGGAGGCGGGGGCGGGCGATCGGCGGCGGGGTGGCCGAAGGGAGGGATATTACCTGAAAGGGACTTAATGTGGGAATTATATACATAACTCCCCGCTAAATAGTTGGACAATTTGACCTTGGACGAACAAAACGGTGGTAGTCTTTTGACTCGCCGACTTGCCCACAAAAACGCCCTGGAGGAAAACCATGACAGATACCGAGCGGTATATCCTACGGCGCGATGAAGAGCAGCAATCACTTCTGAGTTCCGAACTAGCATCCCGTTCTTCCTTCATCGGGGCGATTGCCACACTTGCCGCATTTTTAGTCCTTCAATGGGGCCAGTCAACCAATTGGCGAGTTGTGCCCGTTGTGCTCTACTTGGCGGTTGGGGTTTCTTTCGCGCTTCTGCTGCTGGCCAGCAAAGGACAGGTATACTTGATGCCAGCCGTCCCCGCACTATGGTCTGCGTGGCTTAAAGACAGAATGTCAGAACTTCACGAAGTTAAGTATCCAGACGCGGACGCGGAAGCGGAAATAGACCTGCGGGACTCGATGTTTGCCGATATAGCCAGACGGGCACCGTTGAATCGGGGGGCCAACAAGCACAAGGCTGCGCTCCTGAATTGTAGTGGCACAATCTCTGTTGGTGTCGTTCTGGCCGTGCTTACCCTGTCCATCGGTACTAAGCTGGGCCTTTTTTGATCGGATCTGTCGGCGGCGGATTCTTCGGCTTTGGTTTTGGCGGTTTTGATTCTAAGCTCATGCAGGGTTGTATAAGCCTAAAAGACCGTTACGGTCAAGTCAAGACTCTTACGCTATCAGCCGTTTATAGGACAGTCGCCGTCCGGTGGTGCAGCCCACGAAACTTTGCAGCCTTTGCAGTGTGTGCCGCTCAACGCTCCCGTCATTGAGCCGCCACGCAAACTCGTTGACGTAGCGGCGAATGTGCTTCCTGCTGGCGTGATGGTAGACCCCGTGCAGGCCCCGGCGCATGACCGCGAACACGCGTACTATTGCGTTGGTTGTGACCCCTTGGCGGAAGTACTCTTGCTCGCCGTGATTAACGGTCTGGTGCTTGTAGTCCGCTGCCAGCCTGCGGTAGGTATAGGATTCGTCGGTGTGAATCGTCGCGCCCATTTCAACGCTGTCGCGGACAGTCTTTTCAATGAGGGTGGAACTGGGCGTCGCTACCGGCATCAACTTCGTCCGCCCGGAACGCTCGCGCATACCGATGACGACGGTTTTGCTGGGCAGCCCCGTATCGCCATGCAGGCGCTTGCGCATGTGCTTGTTGGCCTCTTTGCCGCCGATATAAACCTCGTCGATCTCAACGATTCCACGGAGCAAGGGCAGGTCAACATCGCAAGCCTCGCGCAGGCGTTGCAGGACAAACCACGCTGACTTTTGCGTGATGCCGATCTCCTTGGCCAGCTGGAGGGAGGAAATCCCCTTGCGGGCCGTCACCAGCAGGTACATCGCGTACAGCCATTTGTGCAAGGGTACGTGTGATCGCTCAAAGATGGTTCCCGTGCGCACGGTAAAGTCTAGCTTGCACAGGTTGCAGCGATAGAAGCCGCCCTTCCGGGTTGCAACGTGCCCGCCGTGCTTGCACTTCGGGCAGCGGACGCCGTCCGGCCACAGTTGCGATTCCAGGTAGAGGCGTGCGCTCTCTGCGGTCGGGAACAGGTTGAAAAGCTGGAACGTGCTAATCGTGCTTCGGCTCATCTCCTTACCCTCCGACAAAGAGATTACAGCAAGCGCTTGCTGATTGTCAAGAGAAATCGGAGCCACAAGGCAACTATATTGCGCCTGTGTTCAATAGGATACGGTTACTTCTGTTTCGGCGGGCGACCGCCTGCAAAGGTCTTGCGCATAGCGGCGATCTTGCGGAAGTAATCGGGGCCGCGCTTGGCGGTAGCTTGACCGCCCTTGCGTCCGAGGCTCACGGCAGCGGGGTCTTTCTTCGCCATGCCGACCATCCTACTACAAGCGGTTGCTGTTTGTCAAGGAGAATATATGGCGCGTGGGACGCGTAAACGCAAGGTTGCCCCAACGGTTGACGAATGCATCGACCGTATCGTCGCTAAGATACTTGCCCGGAGGCCAAGGAATCGGCCTGCCGTTACTTGGCCACAGTTCTGCTGTGCATTCGGTCCAAAAGGCGTTTTGCCTCAAAAGCCTATTGATTCCCGGCGGGGGCAGCGGACGCGGAGATGCCACCTGAAGGATAATGTCGCCCATGCCGAAGGTGAACGAGTGAAAGTGGAGACGACGGTCTACTCGATGGTATAGGGATTTGAAGATTCCCCGGCTCTTGTGCGTTCGGCTATGAAATGCGGCAAGCCACACTTGCACTGCCTCGGGAACTGCTAGGGATCGGGAGAATCGGTGCCTGATTCTTGGCGAGAAGAACGGTTTCTTATCCTCGGCCATGGCATCGGCGACGACGGTCTTTGTGAACGCAAACGATGCGATGGATACAATATCGCGCGGGCCAAAAGTGGTGGTAGTGTTGCGCCATATAATGTTCTCCAGGATAGATTTTGCCTTTTGTTCAAGTCCGCTCATCCATCCGCTATTACAGTTAGGGCAAACCACCCGGACTTTGATGTTGAGTTTCTTGCTTTGCCACTCATGTGTGACCGTTCCCGTATGGTCTGTGTACCGGAAGGTGTAACCCTTTGACGGCTCACGGTTGAGCCAGTTGCTCCATAGGTGTTCTCCTGTCAACGTCGCTTCTTGCTGGCAAAATACGCAAACCCGTCTAGGCATATTCCTACCTTTTACGCTCTTCGGGGCGCGTTGGCCATGGAAATAAATCCTCCCTGAGCACAGATTAATCGGGCGCAACTTGGACTAAGTGTCAGCAAAAGGGAGTTATCTATATAATTCCCCTTAATGTCTCTTGACAGGGAAAGGGTAAAGGGATTACAAGGTGACTCAGAATAAAAAACGACCGTTCGTTTTTTTTAGCCATGCCCAAGCTTCGAACCGCCGTGGTGGATCGCAACCAGCTGAAAATCGAAAAGGCGGCGCTGCGGGTTTTCATCCGCCGCGGCTATCACGGCACCTCGGTACGCGAGATCGCCCAGGCGGCCGGCGTTTCGCTCGGCAACCTCTACAACTACTACGCCACCAAAGAGGACCTCTTTGCCCACCTGGTGAAGCGCTACGAGGCGCGCATGGCGGTGCTGATCCGCAAGGCCCTGTCGCCGCTGGCGGGCGAGGTGGACAAAGGGGGCCTGCGCCGCCTGGCGCGCGCCGTGCGCCGCATCGTTTACGGCCATCCCGACTACTGGCGCCTGATGTACATCGACGTGGTGGAGTTCGGCAACCGTCACTTTGCCCACGGTTTTCGCGACTTGGCGCGCAGCCTGGCGGCGGTTTCGGGCCGCCCTCCCCGCCTGCACGCCCGCCGTCCCAATGGTATTGACCCCGCCTTCGCTTTTTCCGCCCTTTATCTGCAGTTATTTACCTATTTCCTGGTGGAAAGACTCTTCGGAGGGAAACAGCACCTCGGACTGCCGGAGGATCGCGCCATTGCCCAGATGATCGAGATTTACAGCCTGGCGATGGACGCTCGCGGCGGCGAGGGAAAGTGAGGAAGGGACATGAACCGCAAATGCTTGACCATCGTGATGGGTTTGGCCGTGCTACTGGGACTGGCGCTGCGCGCGCCGGCACAAACGGCCACCACCGGACAGATCGTGGGCTCGGTGATGGACGCCTCGGGAGCGATCATCCCCGGCGCCCAGGTCACCCTCACCAGTGAGGCGGGCCTCACCCGGACGACCGAAAGCGGGCCAGACGGCCACTACCGGTTCGTCCTATTGCCTCCCGGGGTTTACAGGCTGGAGGTCACCGCCAAAGGCTTCAAGCCCCTGACCCTGGACAACGTGCAGGTGCAAATTACCGCCACCTCTACCGCCGACGCCACGCTGCAAGTGACCGGGGTCGTGGAAACGGTCAACGTCACCGCCCAGGCGCCCCTGGTCGACACCTCCACATCCTCGACCGGGCGCGTCATCGCCAGCACCCAGATCAGAGACTTGCCCCTGCCCACGCGCAATTTCCAGCAACTGCTGGCGCTCTCGCCGGGGGCCATCTCCAACCTTTCCAACACCACCGAGCTGGGCCGTGGCGACACCAATATCGACGTCAACGGCCAGCGCACGACCAGTAACAACGTGGTGATTGACGGCACGGCGATCAACAGCCCGGGAACCAACAGCACCGGAAACCTCTCCGTGCCGGCCCCCGATTCCATCCAGGAATTCATCGTGCAGACCTCGCTTTACGATGCCACCCAAGGGCGCAATGCGGGCGGCAACGTGGCGGTGGTCACCAAATCGGGCACCGACAAGTTTCACGGCGACCTGTACGAGTTCCTCCGCAACGACGTGCTGAACGCCAACGACTTCTTCCTTAACCGTGCCGGCCACTCGCGCCCCAAGCTGCTGCGCAACCAGTTCGGAGGCACCCTGGGCGGACCCCTGGTCAAGGGCAAAACGTTCTTCTTCGCCTCCTACCAGGGCACGCGCGAGCGCAACGGCGCGTCGCTGACCAACAGCCTGATGACGGCCAACATCCCTGCCGGGCTGACCGACGACCGCTCGACGGCAACGCTTACTAGCCTGGCGACCGATTATGGCGTCACGCTCGATCCCACCGCGGAGGCCCTGCTGCAAGCGCGCCTCCCCGACGGCACCTGGGCCATTCCCAGCGCGGCACCCAACAGCGCCACCAACCCGGGGACGCTAATTCCCACCCCGCTCAGCGCCGTCTCGCGTTTCACCGAGGACCAGTTCAACGTCAACATCGACCAGATGATCGGCACCAAGAACCACCTGAGCGGCAAGTTCTTCTTCTCCGACGACCCGCAGTACCAGGCGAACTTTTCCTTCGTGGGGGCGAACCCCTACCAGGTGCCCGGTTACGGCGGCTACATCGACTTCCACAATCGCGTGCTGACCATCACCGACACGCACATCATCAGCCCCAGCCTGATCAACCAGGCGCGCTTCGGCTACAGCCGCATCTACGGGCCCTCGCACCCCGAGGAACCCTTCACCAACGCGCAGTTCGGGATCACCAACCCGCTCGATTACGCCGGCCTGTCGAACATTCAGGCGCTAGGGATGTTCTCGATCGGCCCCACGGGCCTCGCCGACCAGTGGTCGAAGACGCAGACTTACCAGGCCTCCGACATGGTCACCTGGACGCACGGGAAGCACTTCTTGCGCTTCGGCGGGGAGATGCAGAAGTACCTGGTGGATTTCAATTTCAACATCTACTCGCGCGGGCAGATCAACTTCAACACCTTCGGGCAGTTCCTGGCCGGGACGCCCTACGTCACCCTGCTGGGCAACGGGGTGACGGGGCGCAACATGCGGACTACCGACTTCGCCTTTTTCGCGCAGGACGATTACCGCGTGACCGACTCACTGACTATCAACATGGGGCTGCGTGTGGGGCGGACGGGCGGCATCAGCGAAACCAACGGACGCCTGGTCAATTTTGACCCGGCCGCCTTCGCGAGTTCGACCACCGCGGGCCAGTGCACCCTCGCGACTCCCTGCACCGCGGGCTTCTCCATCCTGCCCGCCGGGGATACCCTCAATCCCAACGACTGGCACCTGGCGCCGCGCTTCGGGTTTGCCTGGAAGCCTCTCCACAACGACTCGCTGGTGATGCGCGGCGGCTTTGGGGTCTACTTTGACCGTTTTTCCACGCGCCTCGCCAACCTGCAAGTTTTCAACTACCCGCTTGACATGGTGGCAGCCAACTTGGGTACGGCGGCCGTCATTCCGCTGGGGGGCGGCGCCTATTTGCAGGGCAGCGGCAGCCTCGCCAATCCTTTCCCGGCCAACCTGGCCACGGCCAGCTTCCCGCTCGACCCGGCGCAAATTCCCTCTGCCGTTACCTACAGCATGACCTACCAGCCTTACGGCCTCCCCTATCCCCTGGCGGAGGCAATTAACGGCGTCTACGCTTCTCCGGATCTCCGCACCCCGTACGTTTACCAGTACAACCTGGGCTTCCAGTGGGAGCCCGTCAGCAACTGGATGATGGATATCGGCTACGTCGGTTCCAAATCCACCAAGCTGATCAGCGTCTACAACCTGAACCAGTCTCCGGGGAACGCTCCCTATACCACCAACGCCCCGAGCGCCTTCACCACCAACAAGAGCCTGTTCGGCCTCCTGCAAGCGCGGAGCGACGGCCTATCGAACTACAACTCGCTGCAAGCCAGTCTCACCCACCGCTTTGCGCACGGGTTGCAGTTTCTGGCGTCCTACACCTACTCGAAGTCGCTCGACTACGGCTCGGGCGCGGTGGGCAACGAGCTGGCCGTTCTGCCCGGCGACCAGCAGGATTGGCGCACCCAGTACGGCCCCTCGGACTTCAATCGTACCCAACGCTTTGTTTTCAGCGGACTGTACGACCTGCCGAAGTTCTACAAGGGCGATTCCGGAGTGGCCAAGCGGGTGGTCAACGACTGGGAGCTGAGCTCCATCATGACTTTCCAGTCGGGCTCGCCGCTCTCGGTGATCTGCAACAACGGCACCACTTGGTTCAGCCGCGCCGACATGACCGGCACCGCCTGGCAAACCAGCGGTTCGGTCGAGTCGCGGCTCAACGACTACTTCAATGCCGCGGCCTTCAGTTGCGCGGCTACCAACGCCCTGCCTCCTTACGGAACCTCTCCCAGAAACTTCATTGTCGGTCCGCCGCAGAGGAACGTGGACATCGCGGTGCTCAAGCGCATTCCGGTGAACGAGAAACTGCGCGTGGAGTTTCGCGGAGAGTTCTTCAACGCCTTCAACTTTGCGAACTTCGCCAACCCGCAGAACAACCTGCTGGTGGCGGACCCGGCGACGGGTCTGGGCACGGCCGCACAGATCAG
>JBJKQV010000397.1:0-16674 GCA_046704985.1 Terriglobia bacterium | reverse complement strand
TACCTTCTTGTCGCCCTTCTTCAGCCGCTTCCCATGCACGCTGGTGAGGTATTCGCTGAGCTGGTCGGTGCGCAGGCTGGGGTTGTAGTGGCGCATGTAGTTGGGATTGGAGTGGCAGCGGCCGCAGAACTCCGGTACCTGCGCCTTGGTGGGCGCGCCGCGGAACCCCTTGGCGGGGCTCATGGCGTCCATGGACATGGCCTTGGGATCGCCGCCGTGACAGTCTGCACACCCCAGGCCGGCGTCGTGATGCACGTCGGAGGGAAAGAGCTTGGCAGGCTGGGCGTACTTGCCCTGCAGTGCCGAGTGGCAGGTCACGCAGGAACTCTGCGGGGCGTCCGCGGCCGGCGCTCCCGCCGCCGTTGCCAGCGTCCCCAACAGCACCACGATTGTCCACGCCACTTTTCGGGTCATCGCTCCTCAGCTCCACAAGGCCAGGGCCGACATCAGAATGATGTACCCCAGCGCGAAGACTCCCAGGCCGGTAAAGAAGCGCGTCAGACGGCCCTCCCCGGCCTTGCGATCCAGGAAAGGCACCGCCAGCCACACCAGCCCCGCCAGCCCGAAACCCGCCAGGCCCAACAACTCGCTGTCGATAAACAGCACCTTGGCGGGCAGATACTTGAAGGTCTGAAACATGAACAGGAAATACCACTCGGGGCGGATGCCCGCGGGAGCCGATCCGAAGGGGTTGGCCTTGGTGCCCAGCTCCCAGGGAAAGATCGCCGCCAGCGCCCCCAGCACCCCCAGCGCCGTGTACCAGCCGATGATGTCGCGTAGCAGGAAGTTGGGGAAAAAGGGCATCGACCGCGCCGGCTCTTTGCCTTCCGCGATGCGGCGCTCGACGCCCGGCGGCACGCTCATCCCCAGGCGTTGCACCAGCAGCAGGTGCGCGGCCAGCAGCAGGGTCATCAGCCCCGGCAGCACCGCCACGTGCAGCCCGAAAAAGCGCGTCAGTGTCGCCCCCGTCACTTCCTTGCCGCCGCGCAGGAAGATTAGAATCCACTTGCCCAGGAAGGGAACAAACCCCGCCATGTCGGTTCCCACTTTGGTGGCGAAAAACGACAGGGTGTTCCAGGGCAGCAGGTAGCCGCTGAACCCGAAGGTGAGCACCACGAAGAAGAGCATCATTCCCGTCACCCAGGTCAGCTCGCGCGGCTTGCGGTAGGCCTTCATGAAGTAGACGCTGAACATGTGGATGAACATGGCCAGGATCATCAGGTTCGCCGACCAGCTGTGGATGGAACGGATCAGCCAGCCGAACTGCACATGCGTCATGATGAACTGCACGCTTTCGAAGGCGTCGTTGGCGGTGGGACGGTAGTAGAGCAGCAACAGGATGCCGGTCAGGGCCTGAATGATAAAGAGAAACAGCGTGATGCCGCCGAAGTAGTACCAAATCGTGTGGCGGTGAATGGGGACCGTCTTGTGGCGCAGGAACTCTTCCACAGTGCCCGCACCGAAGCGTTCGTCGAACCAGGTCAGGATGCGGCGATAAAGTCTGGGCATGATTAGGCGCTCCGGCTCACCACGATGTCGTCGCCCTGTACGTGCACCTCATAGGCGGTGAGCGGCCGGGGCGGGGGGCCGCTGATGTTGCGCCCCGTCAGGTTGTATTTGCCGTTGTGGCAGGGGCACCAGATCTCGTGCAGGTCTTTGCGGTATTGCACCGTGCATCCCAGGTGGGTGCACACCGCCGTAAAGGCCACATACTTGCCGGCTGCGGTGTGAATCAGGATGGCGGGCTCCGACCCGAAACGGAAAACCTTGCCGCTATTATTCTTCAGCTGCCCGACCTTGGCGGCCACCACCGAACTGCTGCTCGACTCCGCCACCTTGGGGGGTAAAACGTAGCGCAGCGCCGGATAAAGGAATGTCGCGATCGAGGCCAGCAGGCCCGTCCCGAGCAGCACGTTGACCCAGCGCCGCCCGGGTTCAATCGGTTCGTCTTCGGCGTGCTCCGGATTCGGCATCGAAGAACTTCTCCTTCCCGCTCCCGCAAACGCCGGGGCGAGGCCTCGGGTGCTTGCGGCCCGAAGCTTAACTTTCCGCCCACACGTCCAGGGTTGCGAGTCTCGCCCTGGGTGATCTCGCGCAATCCGAGGAGGTAGGCCGGGTCAAAGCACCGACAAAAGGGCTAGCCCTTTTTCTTCTCTTCCTTGTAGCCCTTGAAGGAGTGGCCGTGCTTCTTGTAGTACTCTCCAGCCTTGTTGAGCTCCTTCGAACCCATCTTTACGTGACAGTAGGTGCAGGCTTTCTTCTCTTTGGTCGAATACTCGGGCTTTGCCTGTGCCACAGCCAGGAAGAATCCACTCGCAATCGCAGCGACAAAAAGTACACGCACGGTCTTCATTTTCGACCTCCTCCTTCGTACTCCTGTAAAGAAAGTCAGCATTTCTCATTCCAAACAGAGGTGTCTAGTTACAAAACCAGCACGAATAGCCGTGAATCGCCCTTAGTGCTGATGAATTTTTGATCAGTGTGCGATGACTCGCTATTGCCCGCCGTAGAGCTCTTGCAGGATCTTGGGATTGGAAGCATCCATGGCGAGCAGCGTGTGGCAGGTATTGCAGTCCTGAGGGATGGTGGTTCCGTCCTTGGCGACGTGGTTTCCGTCGTGGCAGCGGAAGCAACCGGGGAAGTTCATGTGGCCGAGGTTATTGGGGTAGGTCCCCCAGGTGACGTGCATGGCGGGAAAGACGTTGCCTTTGTAAATGTACACCAGCGCCTTGGCAGCCTGCTCAATCTGGGCCCGCTGGGTGTTGTAGACGGAGAAGTAATTCTTGCGGTAGAAATCGCGTAACTCTTCGGGGAGCTCGGTTTCGGCGTCGTGCCGGGAGGTGTAATCCTTCTTCAGCAGTTCCACACTCTCCTTGTGCACGAAGGGGAGCGAAGGGCTGATGCGTCCGGCGGCCATCTCGCGGTCCACCGCCTGGGCGGGCAGATAGAAGACGTGAGTGGGGCGGTTGTGGCAGTCCATGCAATCCATCACCCGCCGCTGGCCGTGGGCGATCAGGTCGGCGCTGGGGGGATTCTCCTTGGACTCGAAGGTGGTGAAGGAGCCGTCGGGATTGCGATGGCTGACCCAGGGAATGACCTGGCGCTGGCGGTCGGAAGCGATGTAGGTGATCAGGCCCAGGTGGGCGCCGTGGATGCCCACCAATTTCTGGTCGAGGCTGCGTCCGCCCACGTGCAGCAGCAGCACGGTCTTGGTGGCGCTGTTTTGCTGGTCGTCGCCGAAGTGGGTGATCACCACCAGCTTGTCGCCCGAGAAGCGCTGCGGCCAGTGGCATTGTTCACAGGTTTCCCGCGCCGGGCGCAGGTTGGTGACCGGCACGGGGATGGGCGTATCGTAGGTGTGGAAAGTGACGGCGAAAACCTGCCGTACACCCGACAACTTGGAGCGCACGAACCAGGGAGCGCCGGGGCCGATGTGGCAGTCCACGCAGGCTACCCGGGCGTGCGGCGAGCGCTCGTAGGCGGTGTATTCCGGCTGCATGACGGTGTGGCAGGTCTGCCCGCAGAACTGCACCGAGTCCATGTACTCGACCCCGCGGTAGGAGGCGGTGCCCAGGATGGCGACGTTCACCACCGTCAATCCCAGCACCAGCGTCGCGGCGCGGCGCAGCAGCGGCTCGCGCAGGTCGATGCGCGGATAGATGCTGGGCAGCAGCCCGGCGCGCTGCAACCTGTGGCGCTTCCACGCTACCCCCAGGGGCATGAGCGCCAGCCCGAAGACGAAAACTCCGGGCAGAATCAGAACGAAGATGATTCCCGCGTAAGGATGGATGGGCCCGCCCTGCACGATGAGCAGCGCCCAGAAGAACAGCAGGGTCACCGCCGAACTGGTGGTGAGCACGGCGCCCGCCAGGGTCACCAGGTTGTGCCCGAGATAGACGGCGGGGCGGAGCCAGCCGGAAAAGTGTTCGCGCCAATTGTCTGAGGTTCCCACTTCCTGTGTCCCTATGAGGCCGCGCGCGCGGGCGCCGGAACGAACTTCGGCTCGACGCGCACTTCGGCGCGCAGCGAATTGCGCACGAAGCAGTTCTGCTCCGCCTTGACCATTACCCGCTGCGCTTTCTCGATTTGCTCCGGAAGTACGCCGACTTCCGGTTGCAGGCGGATCTCGCTGAAACCATAACGCCCGCCGTCAAGTTTCTCAACCTTTCCCCACGCTCGCAGGCGGAAGAAGTGCACGGGCAGTTGGGAAAGCTCGGCGATGGCCAGAAAGGTCGTCATCAGGCAGCTTGCCGTGGCGCCTACCAACAGTTGTTCGGGCGACCAATGGCCGGGCGTGCCCTGAAACTCCGGCGGCGCCGAGACGGGCAAACTTGGCAGCCCGTCGCTTTTCAAATCCCCGCGGCGCTCGCCCGTCCACTCGAGTTGGGTTTCGTAGAGGTAAGAGTCCAGCATTAATCTGTTTCCTCTTCCGCCGTATTAGATTCCATAAGCAACCGACAGTCCGTGACGGCGCAGCGGGCGAATGTTCGCGTAAGTTGCTGGAACACAAGAGGGGAGAGCGGTCAAAAAGTCCCACACTATCTGCTGAGAATTCAGCTAGTTCGCGAAATCACTGAGGATAAATTCATCGCCTGCGTCAAAATCCTCAACAATTGGAGGCTACAGATGTATTTCACATCGCCGCAACCTGCTGAATTTTGGGCGTTTCGTCATCTTCGGCCAAATGGTCATCCGAGTGCCCAAACGCACATGTTCGACGGAGCTTCTATTGCACGACACTTCGCAGACAAAACGTCACTCCTGGCACTTCATGGCGTCTCTGAGAACCGGCATTGTCCTGCTGATTCTTCTGGTTGTGGCCGCAGCGCTGGGCACGGTCATTTTGCAGCGTCCGCTGACCGATGCCCAGACGATGGCGAGCAGCTACTCGCCCGCCACCCTGCACTGGCTGGATCTGTTGGGGTTGACGGATGTGTTTCACGCCTGGTGGTTCGCGCTGTTGCTGGCTCTGCTGGGTCTGAACATCCTTTTTGCCTCGCTGGAGCGCTTTCCGGGCGTCTGGCGGTTTTTCAGCCGTCCCCATCGCCGCGCCGAGTCGCAGTTCCTGGCCGGCTTGCCCCTGCACCGGGCGATTCCGGTGCGTCGGGGCAGCGAAGGTTTGGAGGCGGCGGAGCGGGTTTTCCGCCGTCACGGCTACCGTCCGCAGCGCGTGGGGCAGGGAGCGGAAGCCTCGCTGTACGTGGAGCGCAACCGCTTTGCGCGATTGGCGCCCTACGTGGTGCACATCAGCCTGCTGCTGATCTTCGCGGGCGGGATTCTGGACGCGCTGGTGGGCTATCGCGGCTTTATTGCCCTGGGCCCGCACGAGACGGCGCAGCGCATCGAGCTGCACACGGGAACGGCCAAGGTGTTGCCCTTCACCGTTCGCTGCGACGCGGCGGGACAGGAGAACTACGCGGACGGCACGCCGCGCCGCTGGTGGTCGAAGCTGACGGTGCTCGAGGACGGCCGCACCGTCAAGCAACAGGAGATCGCCGTCAACGACCCGCTGGTCTACCACGGCATCCGTTTCTACCAGGCCAGCTACGGCTCGAACGGCCAGGTTGTGTCGCTGCAACTGACGGCGGTTGACCGCCGCGACCCGGCCCGGCAGCAAGCCATCGAGCTTTCTCCCGATCGGGCTGTGCAATTGGACCCTGGAACCACCGTGCGCTTGGGGGCTTTCGTGCCCGACTTTGTTCTGGAGGGCAACCGCATCGAGTCGCGTTCCAACCAGCCCAACAACCCCGCCATCGAGCTGCAAGTCGACTCGCGTACGCGCGGGTCGGCTTCGGTCTGGATCTTTCCCCAAATGCCGCAATTCAATCATCCCGGTTCTTCGCCCTACGACTTCCGATTTCGCGACGTGCAGATGGGCTATTTCAGCGGCCTGCAGGTCTCGTACGAGCCCGGGCAATGGTTCGTCTGGGCCGGGGTGTTGCTGATGGGCGTAGGACTGATGTTGGCTTTCTATTTCGTCCACCTGCGCATGTGGGCGGTGGTGCTGGAGGACGACCGCGGCCGCGTCGCGTTGTGGCTGGGGGCTTCGGCCAACAAGCACCGCGAAGAAGTTGAGGATCGTTTCGGCAAGCTGGCGGGGGAGATTGAAGCGGCGCTGCAGAAGCAGGAGGATCCCCTCCCTTTTGAGCGTCCGGCGGTTTCGCTGGCGGGGGTTTAGGAGGCCGGTAAGAAGATGGATCGCAGCATGGCCAATTCGCAAGCGCCGAGGTTCGAACACCAGCGGGGGAACCTGCTGTTGGTCCTGGTGAGCCTGGGGGTGGTGTTCTTCCTGGTCAACGCGCTGTTTCCGGTGATGAAGGGCGCGGCGCTGGTGACCGAGCAGAACATCCTTTACGTGGCGCTGGTTTTTTACGGTGCGGCGAGCGCCCTCTACCTGGGTTTTGCGGTAACGGGCGTGGAGCGCTACATCCACGTGGCCTCGCTGGCCACCATCGCTGGCCTGGCGGCCAACACCCTGGCGGTGGCGCACCGCTGGTACGTGGCCGGCCACCCACCCCTTTCCAACATCTACGAAATGCTTCTCTGCTTCATCTGGACGGTGGCGGCGCTGACGGTGTTCGTCGAGCGGCGCTACAAGGTGCGCGTCATCGGCACGGTGACCATGCCCTTGGCGGTGGTGGGCATGGTGCTGATGCAGTTGCTGCCCGCCGACGTGCACCCGCTGGTGCCCGCCTTGCAATCCACCTGGCTGCAGATTCACGTCACCCTGGCCATGCTTTCCTACGCGGCCTTCGCAGTGAGCGCCGGGCTGGCGCTGATGTTTCTGATTCAGGACGGTATGAAGACCGAGACCTTCCTGGCGGCTTCCAGCGCCCTGACGGCGGGCATCTACGTGGGCATTACCACCCGCCTGGACGCTTCCATGAGTTTGCACGTGGCCGCCTGGGACCCCACGCGCGGCGAGGAGATTCTGCTCGCCCGGCACACCCCGCTGATGGTGTCAATCCCGGGGTTGGGCGGTCTATTCTTGCTGGTACTTGCGGTCATGTTAGCAGTGTTGATATTATACGGCGGGGCTGTGAAGACTCGCTCGGAATCGCTAATGTCCTGGGCGAACAGGGTTTTCTTCTTGGGGACCCTCCTACAGGTCGTGGTGCTGGCGGGATTCGTGGTGCGTGCGCAGGGCGGTTCCTACTCCTCGCCGCAAGTCGAGGGCACCTTCCCGACAAGTCTGGCGGCCAGTCCCTTCATCATCGCCGGGCTGGGCAGCGGCATCCTGATCGCGCTGCTTTATCTGCTCCTGCTCTGGCGGCGCGGGGACATGGAGCGGCTGATGCCCTCCGGCCCGGTGCTCGACCGGCTGACCTACAAAACCATCGGCATCGCTTTTCCCCTGCTTACCTTGATGATCGCGGCCGGGGCCTTCTGGGCGAACCGCACCTGGGGTTCGTACTGGAGCTGGGATCCGAAGGAGACCTGGGCGCTGATCACCTGGCTGGTCTACGCCGGCTATCTGCACATGCGCATTACGCGCGGCTGGCGGGGGCGGCGGGCCGCTTACTTTGCCATTTTGGGATTTGCAGTAGTGCTGTTCACTTTTTTTGGAGTCACTTACCTGCTGCCGGGACTGCACGCTTATGCGTGAAGCGCGGCGGACGGGATGCGCGGTATTGGAATGAATATTTCTGGATGGGTGGTGATCTCATGAGACGTTCTTTGAGCACAAGAGGCTTTCTGAAGCTGATCTCCTGGGGATGCGCGATGGCGCTGTTGTTCGGTGTTCCGGCGCTGGCGCAAAGGCGCCCGGCGGCGCCCAAGGCTCCCTCGGTGACTTGGGAGCCGAAGATGCAGGGCAAGCCCAGCGATTACGTGGGGGCGCAGACCTGCGCGGGCTGCCATCCGACGGAGGCGCAGGAGTTCTTCAAGACGCCCCACGCCACCGCGGCGCCGCACTCGGCCGCCGCGGCTGCGGCCGCTCCCGCGGCCAACGAGTCGCCTTCTGAGGCGGCGGGGCACAAGCTCTACGAGCAGTTCAAGTGCTCCGGCTGCCATCAGATCGGCGGCCAGGGCGGCGCGGTGGGCCCGTCGCTCAGCGATACGGGCGCGAAGCTCAGCCGCGAGGAACTGACGCAGTGGGTGGAGAAGAGCAAGCCGGGCAGCGTCATGCCCACCGTGCCCGCCGGGACCTCCAAGGCGGACGTGGAGAAGCTGGTGGATTATCTGGCCGCACAGAAGGGCCAGGCGTCCGCCGCCGCCTCCAAGCCTTCCGGTCCCTTCGTGGTCACGGGCTGCGAGGCCTGCCACGGACCCGGCAAGGCGCACGTGCAAGGGATGATCGCCGCCGCCGGCGATCCGGCCAAGATTGCCGCCGCCAAGAAACTGATCTTCAAATTCGACGGCAGTCCCAAGGAGAACTCCGAGCGCTGCCTGCAGTGCCACGAGTCCGGCAAAGCGCAGGATCACTTCGCCCACTCCATGCACATGGCGGCGGGGGTTTCGTGCCAGGATTGCCACTCGCCCCACCTGGTGGAAGCGGCGGATCATCCGAACAAACTGGGAATGCCGACTGTTCAGGCGGCCTTCTACACGGTTCCCAAGATTCCGGAAGAGACCCGCTGGCTGAACAACAACCTGCTCAAGGAGCCGCAGCCCAAGCTCTGCTATCAGTGCCACTCGACGGTGGCGGCGCAGTTCTCGCTGCCCGAACACCACCGGGTGCCCGAGGGCTTCATGAAGTGCACGGACTGCCATAACCCGCACGGCTCTTCGAACCACTTCAACCTGACGAAAGCCAACTGGGAGACCTGCGTCAAGTGCCACGTCGAGAAGCGCGGTCCGTGGGTCTATGAACACGCCGTGGTACGCGTGGAAGGTTGTGTGGCCTGCCACACCCCGCACGGCAGCGTCAACAACTTCTTACTCAAGCGCCGCGAACAGCGCTTGCTCTGCCTGCAATGCCACTCGGTGGTGCACACCACGCCGACCGTGTCGGGCTTGAACGGCCAGGCCAACGTGCCGCACGGCCGGGGCGGCTATCAGGGCTCGGGGCCCTGCACCCGCTGCCATGTGGCGATTCACGGATCCAATCTTGATGAGTACTTGCTGCGATAGGAGGTGTCGCGTGCGATTCACACGCTCTTTGCTCTTTTTGGTGGTTTTATCCCTGGCGATGGTGCCTGCGCTTCGGGCGCAGGATGCGAGCGCGCCTCCACTCCAGTGGGGAGACTTCCAGGTCCAGGGGACGGCGGGCGTCGGCTACCGCTTCACGGATGTCAAAGGTTATGAGCCGATGTACAACGAGCTTTTCAACCTGCAGTCGGGGCCCCGCCTGAACGACTTCAGCATCTTTGGGCGCGCCAAAGACAACCCCTTCGCCGACAGCTTCTCGCTTACCATGAGCGGGCTGGGCGGCGATCCCTACCCGGGCGCGGAATTGACCCTCTCCAAGAGCAAGCTCTACGACTTGCGAGTCAATTGGCGCCAGGCCTACTTCATCTTCAACCAGAACGACGGCGTGATCCTGCCCACCCGTAACACCACCGGCCTCACCGACAACCACGACTGGGGCACGGTGCGCAAGGTGGGTTCGGTCGACCTCACCATCCACGCCACCAACAACCTGCGCTTCAACTTCGACTACTACCACACGTCGTTCACCGGCCCCACTTTCACCACCTTCTCGGCGGACTTCATCGGCTCGCCGAGCAGCTGGGGGTCGTTTGCGCGCGCCGCCGCTTATCCGCTCTTTGCGCCCACCTCGGATTTCACCAACCGCTTCAGCGGCGGCCTCGACTACACTTATCACCAGTGGAACTTCCACTACAACGTCGGCTACCAGACGCTCAACGACACGCTGGCTTACAGCAACGTCACCTCGCCTGAGCTGCCGATCGATATCACCACTCCCGGCAACACCGATTACGTGCTCAACGCGGCTTCGTGGACCAACTACCGCCGCCTGAGCACCCCGATCAGTGAATTCTCCTACACCGGCAAGCCCGGATCGCGGCTGACCCTGCGCGGCAGTTACATCTTCTACCGCTACAGCGGTCCGGCGGTGTTTGACCAGAGCTTCAACGGCACCCAGGGGAC
This sequence comes from Terriglobia bacterium, assembly GCA_046704985.1. Classification (GTDB taxonomy): domain Bacteria; phylum Acidobacteriota; class Terriglobia; order UBA7540; family UBA7540; genus JBJKQV01. The sequence goes on along the minus strand of JBJKQV010000397.1, from coordinate 6,621 downwards.
CACTGCCACGCCCTACGCGGTTTCGCAGTCCGCCCGGGCCACGGTCTCCGAGCCCAACGATATCGTCTCCCAGGGCTTCACCGCCAACCTCAAGCCGTGGTGGGACGTCAACTTCAACTATCGCTTCTCCCGCTTCACCACCACCACCGAGGGAACGTACTACAGCATGCTCAACGGCGTCGTACCGTCCGGCATTCCGGCCAGCGCCGCCAACGACTGGAGTGACAAGCTCCACCAGATTGACATCGACACCATGATCACGCCGCGGAACAATCTGGTGATCCGCCCCGGTATCAGTTACTTCAAGTCGGACGTGGCGGTGACCGAAGACGGCGTGCTCGACGACGCCCGCTCGCTCCAGTACCACACCTGGTGGCCGTCGCTGAGCGTCTTCTTCCGTCCCTACAAGCGCTTCTCGCTTCGCGGCAGCATCCACGGCTACTCCACCAACGCTTCCTACACGGCGCTCACTCCGCACACGGACCTCACGGCGCGCCTGGTGGGAACCTTCCGCATCACCGATAAGCTCTCCCTCCAGGACGAGCTCTATCTGGTGAGCCAGAAGCTGCTGATCGTGAACTACCACGGCAAGGTGCAGTCGAACGCCCTGGTGCTGACCTACACGGTGGATCCCCACTACTCGCTGTTCGGCGGCTTTACCTACGACAACGAGTTCGCTTCCGGGGTTATCGCCTGGCAGCGCGGAGTGCCGGCCCCGCAGGACATTGCCACCGGCGACACGCTGCGTGACCAGAACCTCAACCGCATCTGGCAGGCGGGGTTTGAAGCGCACCCGATCAAGCACTTCGGCATCCGCTTCACCGGCAACTACCTGCGCACCACCGGCCTGGGCCAGGAGAGCGGCATCGCTCCGGTTTACGGGCCGCTCACCTATCCCTACGCCACCGGCACCGCCTACGTGGATTTCGCCAAGGCGGGCCGCTTCTCGGTCGACCTGCAACGCACCTACTACATCCAGCAGATCATTACCGGCAACAACTTCCGCGCCTACATGCTGAGCCTCCGCTGGTCGCGTAGCTTCTAAGTCCAATTCACTCCGAGGGCACGAAACGCACAGCGTTCCGTGCCCTCGCTCTTTTTCCAGCTCTCCAATCGACCCGTAGCGCTGCCCTTGAGGGGAGCAGTCGTGGCGGTGCTGCCCTCGGCGCCGGCGCGTGCGGTTATGGTTTGAAGGAGAATCTCTCGCCCCGTGTCCTACTGCTCACGCCGTGGGACCGCGACGAGGATCCTTGGGGTGGCAGCGTGCCCCTGGAGAGCGGCACGCTAGGCTTGGGATGAGTCGGGCGGGCGCAGCAGGCGGCGGACGCGCTCCACCAGCAGCGCGGATTCGTAGACGGGTTTTTCCAGAAAGTCGTCGGCGCCGGAAGCGGCCAGGAAGCGCTCGCGGTCGCCGGGCATGACGTGGGCGGTGGCCAGCAGGATGGGTAGGGGGCGGGGAGCGCGCTCTTTGAGGAGCCGTCCCAGCTCCACGCCGTCGATGGGCCGTCCATTCCAGGTGGAATGGGTGAGCGCGATGTCGAGCACCGCCACCTCCACGCTTCCCGCCTCGACGTGCCCGACCATCTCCTCCACGTCCTCGGTGACCAGGCAGCGGAACCCTCCCGCGCGCTCCAGCGCCAGGCGGTAGAACTTCGCCACCAGCTTGCTGTCTTCCACGATGAGGACGGTGTGCTCGTTCATGACGGTGACTGGGAGCCGGTGCGCGCGGCGGCCGGGCGAGCGGGCAACGCCTCGCCGGCGCCGGCCAGGGGCACGGTGATCCAGAGCAGCGTGCCGCGCCCGCTCGATCCGTCCTCGATGCCGATGGCGCCGCCCATCAGGGTGATCAGGCGGCGGGAAATGGCCAATCCCAACCCGCTGCCCCCCTGCTGCCGGAACTGCAGCGGGTCGGCCTGCGCGTATTTCTCAAAGACCATCTCCTGCTTGCTGCGCGGAATGCCCACCCCCGTATCCTCCACCTCCAGGCGCATGAACCCCGGCCGGACGTCGCGAACGGCGCGCAGGGCGACCCAGCCCCGGGGGGTGAACTTGATGGCGTTGGTGAGCACGTTGAGCAGCACCTGGCGCAGGCGCACTTCGTCGGCGGCGACTTGCGGCAGTTCATGGCCGTCGGTCTCGTTGCGCAGCTCCAGGTTCTTTTCCACCGCCTGCACGGCGATCAGCGATACGCAGGAGTCGAGCACCGTGCGCAGGTCGACGGGCTTGATGCTCAGGGCGATCTTCCCCCGCTCGATGCGCTTCAGGTCCAGGATGTCGTTGACCAGCCCCAGCAAGTGCTGTGCGCTCGCAAAGACGTCGCGCAGCAGTTCCTGTTCTTCCTCGCGGGTCTGCGCCAGGCCGTCCAGGATCAGCTTGGTAAAGCCCAGGATGGAGTTGAGCGGGGTGCGCAGCTCGTGGGAAACCAGGGCCAGGAACTCGTCCTTGCTGCGCCCCGTCTCGTCGAGCTGGCGATTGGCGCGCGCCAGATGTTCGTTGAGGGAGTGCAGGTTCTCGAGCTGGGCGTGCATGTAGGACTCGCTCATCAGATTCAAGTCGAGGTCCAGAATCTTCCCCAGGGCGTGTGCGTAGCGCAGGCGCTGGTCGCTGGCCGGAAACTCCAGCAGCAGGCACTCCATCAGGTAGGAGCGCACGATGCTCATGGCGCTGATCAGGTAGCGCTGCTCGAGACCGACCTGCACGTGGCGGACGGAGATGCGGTAGCGGCTGGCGGCGTATTCTTCGTCGTAGGTGCCGCAAAACAGGCTTCGCGCCCACTCCTGGAGGGCGCCCTTGAGATGGACAATTTGTTCCTTGTCTCCCTTGAACACCCGGAAGGCGTTGGGATGCAAGGGGATTTGGGCATAGAAGCGCTCGGCAAGCTCGGGGACGTATTTCTCCATGCGCGGTCCCACACGGTGCAGCAGCGCCGCCTCTTCCTTGCCAAACCCCAGGTAGCGCTTCATTTCCTGGATCAGCGTTTCCAAACAGGCCCCCGAAGCTAGACTTGGCGTTAAAGACAAATCGTCCTAAAATAGTAACACGAGCTCTAACGCTTTGCGTATGCCGTCAATCTACCTCAGTTCTCGACTCAAGGTCCTGATCCCGGTGGCGGGTGTGCTGATCGTAGGCCTGGGCGTCTTTGTGGCGCTCACCCTGTCACTCCACCCCGAAGTGCGGCAAATGGTCATCCTGGTGGCGGCGGCAGGCGCCGTGGCCGTGTGTGCGGTGGTGCTGGTGGTGTGGGCGGTTCTCATCGAGCGTCCGCTGCGCGAGACCCAGGCGTGCATGGCGCGGCTGCGCGAAGGGGATATGGACGTCGCCGTGGGCTTTGCCCAGCGCGGGGACGAGATTGGCGATCTGGGCCGCAACTTCAATGAGACTGTCCGGCAGTTGCGCGAAGCCCGCGAGGAGCTGCAGCGGCTCTACAGCACCCAGATGTCGCGCGCCGAGCACCTGGCCACCTTGGGCGAGCTGGCGGCGGGCCTGGCGCACGAGATTCGTAACCCCTTGGCGGGCATTGCCGGGGTGATGGAGATCATCGGGCAGGATCTGCCCCCTTCCAGTCCCGGCCGCCAGGTTTTGCAGGAAGTGCAGCAAGAGGTCCATCGCATCGACCGCATCATTTCTGAGCTCTTGGATTACGCGCGCCCCAAGCCCGCGCAGTTTCGCCCCGCCGACCTCTACGCCACCGCCGAGCGCGCCGTCACCCTGGCGCGCCAGCAGGTCATGTCGCGCCCCATCGAGGTGCGCCTGAGCAAGGAAGGGAATCTGCCGCCGGTGGTCCACGACCCGGGGCAAATTCAGCAGGTACTTCTCAACCTGCTGATTAATTCCATCCAGGCGATGAACGGCCATGGAAGCGTGGCGGTGACGCTGGCTCAGGAGGGCGATCAGGTGCTGGCGCGGGTGAAAGACACGGGGCAGGGCATCGCTCCCAAGGATTTGGACAAGCTTTTCCGCCCCTTTTTCACCACCAAGGGGCACGGCACGGGGCTCGGTCTGTCGCTGGCGCGGCGCATCGTGGAGAATCACGGCGGGCGCATCGAGGTGGAGAGCGTCCCCGGAGAGGGGACGGAATTTAAAGTATGGCTTCCCTGCGGCACATCCCCGGCAGTTGCGGCAGCTTCGTAGTAGAATAGAAGTATGGCAGGCGAACGCATCCTCATTGTCGACGACGAGAAACTGGTCCGCTGGTCTTTGCAGCAGAAGTGCCAGGAGTGGGGCTACCAGCCGATGGAAGCGGCCACCGGCACCGAGGCGCTGCAACTGGCCCGCGACGAGACCCCCGAGCTGGTCCTGCTCGACGTCCGCCTCCCCGACGTCAACGGCCTGGAGGTGCTCGAAAAGCTCAAGCAGGGCGCCGACTCCACCGCCGTCATCATGATGACCGGCGACCCACAACTCGACGACGTCAAAGCCTCGCTCAAGAACGGCGCCTACGACTTCGTTGGTAAGCCCCTCGATTTCGACGAGCTCTCGGTGACCATCCAGAACGCCCTGGAGACCACCCAGCTGCGCACCGAGGTGGAATCGCTGCGCGGCGAGGTGCGCCGCCACACCGGCTACCACGACGTGGTGGCGGTGTCGCGCAAGATGGTGGAGCTGATGGATTTCGTGCGCAAGGTGGCCATCAGCGAGGCCACCACGGTGCTCATCCAGGGCGAAAGTGGCACCGGCAAGGATTTGATCGCCAAGGCCATCCACTACCAGAGCTCGCGCCAGGGCAAGCCCTTCGTGGCCATCAACTGTTCGGCTATCCCCGAAACGCTGATGGAGGCGGAACTGTTCGGCCATGAGCGGGGCGCCTTCACCGACGCCAAAGCCATGAAGAAGGGTCTGTTCGAGGTCGGCGACGGCGGCACGCTCTTCCTGGACGAGATCGGCGAGCTCTCGCCCTTCCTGCAAGCCAAGCTCCTGCGCGTGCTGGAAGACCAGGTGATCCGGCGGGTGGGCGGAGTGCGCGACATGCAGGTCAACGTGCGCGTCATCGCCGCCTCCAACCGCGACCTGGAGCGCGCCGTGCGCGAGGGCAACTTCCGCCAGGACCTCTACTACCGCCTGGCCATCATCTCCATCTTCATTCCCCCGCTGCGCGAGCGCAAAGAAGACATCCTGCCGCTGGTGGACTTCTTCCTCGACCACTACAACCGGCGCTTCCGAAAATCCATCCGCGGCATCACCGAGCCCACCCGGCGCATGTTGCTCAACTACGACTGGCCGGGCAACGTGCGCGAGCTCAAGAACGCCATCGAGCGCGCCATGATTCTGGAAGACGAGCCGCTCATGCGCCCCGTCTACATGCCTTTCTCGGTGACCCAGCCGCACGCCGCGGTCACCGCCTTCGAGCACACCTCGTCGCCTTCCGGCGGCGCCCAACCCCTGCCCAACGGCCGCTGGCTGCCCCCCCTGAGCATTCCCGAAGGCGGCACCTCGCTCGAAGAGGTGGAACGTGCGCTGGTCGAGCTGGCCCTGCGCACCTCGGAAGGCAACCAGACCCACGCCGCCCGCCTGCTGGATATCAGCCGCGACGCCCTGCCCTACACGATGAAGAAGTTCGGCCTCATGCGCGCAGAGGAAGAAGAAGGCACCGTCACCCAAGCGTAAGCCGGGGCCGCCTGGGCGTGCAACAGCCGGGGATTTTTCGGAATCATACCCATAGGAAGATCAACCGCGGGGCGTGAAAGCATGCAACTGCCACGGACACTGGGCAAAGCGATGGGTTGGGCGTTCCTATTGCTGGCAGCGCCGGCGCTGCTGGCCGCCGGCGCCAAAACGGTGATTCCCGCCGGCACGCACCTGAACGTCGTGCTGACGGCTACCCTCAGCTCGTCGGTCAATCAGCAGGGCGACCCGTTCGCGGCGCGCATCGAAGATCCCATCTTTCAGGGCGGCGAGGAGGTCATTCCGGCGGGCAGCACTCTGAACGGCCACGTCGCCTTCGTCAAGCTTTCCGGGCGCGTGAAGGGCAAGGGCGAGATGCGCCTGGTGGCGGACAGCATCGTCACCCCGGCGGGGAAGGTATTTGCCACCACGGCCGACGTCACCAACAGCGATTCCTCACAGGTGAAGGTGAAGGGCAACGAGGGAACCATCGAAGGCCAGGGCAAGAGCACCAAGCAAACCGCCAAGGACGCCGGCAAGGGTGCGGCTATCGGCGCAGGCGTGGGCGTGCTCAGCGCCGGCGGCACCGGAGCGCTTTACGGTGCCGGCATCGGCGCTGCGGTGGGATTGATTTCCCAGCTCGTCAAGCACCACAAGGGCGTGGTGCTGCCGGTGGGCACCAATCTGACCTTCCTGCTCACCTCGCCCGCCACCGAAACCAAAGGCAAACCGTCTCCAAACGGCGCCCCCACGTTCATCTGTCCTACCTGTAACTAGCGGCGAAATCAGAAGGAAGTCTCGGAAAGCGGAGCCGTTTCAAGCGCTTGCAAGCGGCGCAGCAACTCGTCGTGCTGCTGGGCGGTGAGCAGGCGCGCAGCCATGGGGAACAGGACGCGTTCTTCTTTGTAAAGGTGGTTGCCGAGGATTTCCACGACGGCGCGGCCGGAGGACTGGAAATCGCCCAGCGCCGAGAGATCGGGGTGGCCGTGGTCGGTCAGGCGCTCGGCCGCCCCGCAGAGC
>JBJKQV010000396.1:0-8719 GCA_046704985.1 Terriglobia bacterium | reverse complement strand
CCACGCTCAGCGCCGCGGCCACGCAGGCGGGAATGATTCTGGGCACGGCGGCCTACATGGCGCCCGAGCAGGCGCGCGGCAAAACGCTCGACCGGCGCGCCGACATCTGGGCGTTCGGGTGCGTGCTTTACGAGATGCTGACGGGCCGCAAGCCTTTCGAGGGCGAGACGGTCACCGACGTTCTGGCCTCGGTGGTGAAGTCGGAACCCGACTGGGAAGCTCTGCCGCCCGATACGCCTCCGCAAATTCAAAAGCTCATTCGCCGCTGCCTGGTGAAAGGCCCCAAGCAGCGACTGCGCGACATCGGCGAAGCGCGGATTGTAATTGAGGACACGCTTTCGGGAGTAGGGGCAGTTCATGACTTGGTGGATGAATCGTCCCTGGCGGCGATGGGGGCATCGCCGCTACAGCGCGCCCTGCCCTGGGCGCTGGCCGGAGTGCTGGCCGTGGCGCTCATCGCCGTGCTGGTCGTCGGAAAGCTCACGGCGCCCGCGCCGCAGCGCTCTCCGGTTCTTTCCTACATTCCCCCACCACCCAACACCAGCTTCCGCGACTTTGGTTTCAGTCCCGGCCCGGTGGCGGTTTCTCCGAACGGCAAGCAACTGGCCTTCTCGGCCACCGACGAGAACGGATCGACGAAGCTTTACGTGCGGCCTCTCGATTCGGACAAGGCCCACGCCATCGCCGGCACGGAAGATGCCGCCTTCCCCTTCTGGTCGCCGGACGGCGCCTCGCTGGGGTTTCTTGCCGACGGAAAGCTCAAGACCGTGAATCTCGCCAACGCCAACGTTCAGGTTCTGGCCGACGCCTCCCAAACCGACTGTCCGGCCGGTGGCGCGTGGAGTCCCAGCGGGATCATCCTCTTTACGCCGCGCGGCTGCGTGGGACCGCTCGACAAGATTGCGGCCTCAGGAGGCAACCCTGCTCCCGCCACCCGGCTCGAACCCGGCGGATTCAGCCACGGGTCTCCCGCCTTCCTTCCCGACGGCCGCCATTTCCTCTATGCGTCCGCGGGCCCGAACACCTCCGGGCCCATCTGGATGGGCTCGCTGGATTCCATAGACCAGAAACTGGTTCTCAAGGACGCCAGCTTGCCGCAGTTTGCCTCCGGACATCTTTTGTTCCTTCGCGACGGCCGTGTGTTCGCCCAGCCTTTCGATCCTTCCACCGGCAAGCTGAGCGGCCAGGCCACGGCCCTCGCCGAAGCGCAAACGTACTCGGCATCGGACAACGAAGTGCTCGCCTATCAAGGCGGGACGCGCCAGGGGCGGCTGGAATGGTATGACCGCAGCGGCAACCCGTTGGGCAGTGTGGGTCCCGCCGCCATGTACATCTCCGCGACGATTTCGCCTGATGGCTCACGCATCCTTGCCGATGTCGGTAGCCCACAGTCGAGCGACAGTGACCTATGGTCTTATCCCGCCGCGGGGGGCCTCGGGACGCGCCTGACGTTCGGACCTGGAATCAAGGAATTCGGGGTATGGTCGCCGGACGGGAAGTCGATCGCCTATTCCTGCGATCGAGGTGGGAAATTGGGAATCTTCCGCAGGCCGGCGAACGGGTCGGGGTCGGAGGAGCAACTCGCCGCCCTGGGCAGCGGCATCCGGGACGGCATTGCTGTGGACTGGTCGCCGGACGGCCGCTATCTTTCCCTCAACGAGAAGGTCATCAAGGAATCGCGCACCGAACTGTCGATCTTGCCTCTGTTCGGCGACCGCAAGCCCTTTCAGCCCGCCCCCGTCAGCGCCGATCAATACGACGGCAGGTTTTCTCCCGACGGCCGCTGGCTGGCCTATTTCTCTTATGAATCCGGCCGGCCGGAGGTCTATGTGGTGCCGTTTCCGGGGCCGGGCGGCAAGTTTCAGATTTCCCAAAATGGCGGCTGGGATATTCACTGGGATAAGAAGGGTCATCTCTACTTTGTGACCATGGGCAATCGCCTCATGGAGGCCGATCTCGAAACCAGCGGAGGGTCGGTACAGGTGAAAGCCCTGCATCCGCTTTTTCAGTTGAACCTGCCGAGCTTTGCCGATCCGTTTTACGACGTCAGCGCCGACGGCAGCCGCTTCCTGGTCATCACCAGCACCGACCCCAACGCCTCCCGCTCCATCGGGCTGCTGCTCGATTGGCCCGCCAAGCTGAAAAACCAGGAATGACGCCCCGGCGCCCGCAAGGGCCGGGAGCGGCTCACTTCGCCGGCCGCAGCCGCTAGCCGATGACGCGCACCGCCTCCAGGGCGTTGCCGGGGTCGGTGGCGCCGTCACCGCGAATTACGAAGCGCACCACGCCTTCGCGATCCATCACAAAGGTCACGCGCTTGGCCATGCGGAAAACGCTCAGCACGCCGTAAAGCTTGGAGACGCGCCGGTCGGTGTCGCAGAGGAGCGGAAACTTTACGCCCAGCTTCTGCGCGAAGTCGCGGTTGGTGGTTTGGCGGTTGATGCTGATGCCCAGCACTTGCGCCTGCAAGTGCTGGAAGCGGGCGAGACCAGACTGGTACGCCTTGAGCTCGTTGGTTCAGGTGGGCGTGTGGGCGAGCACGTAGAAGGCCAGCACCACCTTCTGGACGCCGCGAAACCCGCTCAAACGGACGAGGTTGCCCTCGTGGTCGGAGAGCTCGAAGTCGGGCGCCAGATCGCCTGGGCGGGGAGAGCTCATCGAAAACCTCGCGGCACGCAGCCGGCAGCCCGCGAAGAGGGCCTGCTTCTGCCTAGTGCAGTTTGTGTACTTCTTTCTCGTGCTCCATCAAACTGCAAGCCTGCGCGGCGCCGCTGGGGTTGAGCGCCGCACGGTCGCGGTCGATGTGCGTGATCACGCCTTGCTTGTTGATGACGAAGGTGGTGCGGTTCGCCACCGGCATCTTGGGATTAAGCACCCCGTATTCCTTCGACACCCGGTGGCTCATGTCGCTGAGCAGCGGAAAGGTCACGCCGATCTGCTTGGCGAAAGCGGCGTTGGAGGCCGGACTGTCTACACTGATGCCCAAAACCTGCGTTCCCGACGTCTGAAATTTGGCGATATCAGCCTGATACGCCTTGAGCTCCTGCGTTCAGCCGGAGGTGAAAGCCAGAACGTAAAACGCCAGCACCACGTTCTGCTTGCCGCGGAACTGGCCAAGCGTGACGTCGTGCCAGTTCTGATCCTTCAGGGTGAAGTTCGGCGCCCGGTCGCCCACCTTCAGGGTGGCCGCCGAGAGCGCCAGAGGAACCAGTAATCCCATCATGAGAACGAATACGCCCAGCCGGCTCGCGCGCATGAAGCCCTCCTTCGGACAGTTAGTCAATAGCCCCTGACGAAAAGGGATTATACCTCCCTTTGGGAGCAAGCCAGAGGCATTGTTTAGATTGCCCCTGGCCACATCCTGAAGGCACCTAAGGACACGACGACGACATTCATTAGTTCCAATAGAAATTACTGTAAGTAACTGAAAACAAGTAATAAATAATACTTGACATTACTACGCTCATATTTTATTATGTATTTGCGCTAAGACATAGCGCGACTCAAGGAGGTAACGAACCATGGCGATCGTACGCTGGGAACCTTTCCGTGAACTGGTAACTGCACAGCGGGATTTCGACCGGTTTTTCCGGGGGGCCTTCAACCCCGCATGGGGCGAAGGCGAGGCCTCGACCCGCACTTGGGCTCCGCCCGTGGACATTTTCGAGGACGAGAACAACATCGTCCTGAAAGCCGAGCTGCCGGGCCTGGACCCCAAGGACGTGGAAGTGCGCGTCGAAGACAACACCCTGTACCTGAAGGGCGAGCGCAAGTTCGAGCGCGAGGTGAAGCAGGAGAACTACCACCGCGTCGAGCGTTCTTACGGGACGTTTGCGCGCAGCTTCTCGCTTCCCAACTCCATCAACTCGGAGAAGGTCGAAGCCCACTACAAGGACGGCATTCTGACCCTCAGCCTGCCCAAGCGCGAGGAGGCGAAGCCCCGCACGGTTCAGATTCACGTGAGCAAGAACTGAGCCGGGCGGCGGCCCCCCGCCCCGAGGGTCAACAACTTCCGCCGCGCCGTGCCCGCTCGCTTAGAATGGGAGGGTCCGGCGCGGTAATTTTTTTCGAGGGCTCATACTATGACCACACGATTCGACAAGTTCACCATCAAGGCGCAGGAAGCGCTGCAAGCGACGCAGGAGGTGGCCGGGCGCTTCGGCAACCAGCAACTGGAACCCTTGCACCTGCTGGCGGCGCTGCTCGAGCAGCGCGAAGGCATCGTCCCCGCCGTGCTGGAGCGCCTGGGCACGGCCCCGGCGGCGGTCGCCGGCGAGGCGGAGCGCGCCCTGGAGGCGCTGCCCAAGGTGGGCGGCGGCGCGGACCATTTCCTCTCCCCCGCCCTGAAGCAGGTCCTCGACCAGGCGGCGCGCGAGACCGCGCAGTTCAAAGACGAATACGTATCCACCGAGCACCTGCTGCTGGCCCTCACCCGCCAGAAATCGGACGCCGCGGGCAAGATCCTGGCGCGCCTGGGGGTGACGCACGACGCGTTGCTGAAGGCGCTGGCGGCGGTGCGCGGCGCGCAGCGCGTGACCGACCCCAACCCCGAGGCCAAGTACCAGGCCCTGGAGCGTTACGCGCGCGACCTGACGGAGCTGGCGCGCCGCTCCAAGCTCGACCCGGTGATCGGCCGCGACGAGGAGATTCGCCGCGTCATCCAGGTGCTCTCGCGCCGCACCAAGAACAATCCCGTGCTCATCGGCGAGCCGGGGGTAGGCAAGACGGCGATCGTGGAGGGCATTGCGCAGCGCATCGTCGCCGGCGACGTCCCCGAGTCGCTCAAGTCGAAGCGCATCGTGGCGCTCGACCTGGGGGCGCTGGTGGCGGGGTCGAAGTACCGCGGCGAGTTCGAAGACCGCCTGAAGGCGGTGCTCAAGGAGATCGAAGATTCGAGCGGGCAGGTGATCCTGTTCATCGACGAGCTGCACACGCTGGTGGGCGCAGGGGCGGCGGAGGGCTCGATTGACGCCTCCAACATGCTCAAGCCGGCCCTCGCCCGCGGCGAGCTGCGCTGCATCGGCGCCACCACCCTCAACGAGTACAAGAAACACATCGAAAAGGACGCGGCGTTGGAGCGCCGTTTCCAGCCCGTCTACGTGGGCCAGCCGAGTGTCGAAGACTCCATCGCCATCCTGCGCGGGCTGAAGGAGCGCTACGAAGTTCACCACGGGGTGCGCATCAAGGATTCGGCCATCGTCGCCGCCGCGGTGCTTTCCAACCGCTACATCTCCGACCGTTGGCTGCCCGACAAGGCCATCGACCTCATCGACGAGGCGGCCTCGGGGCTACGCATCGAGATCGATTCCCTGCCCGCCGAGATCGACCAGATCGAGCGCCGCGTCACCCAGCTCGAAATCGAGCGCCAGGCGCTGCGCAAGGAAGACGACCCGGCCTCCAAAGACCGGCTGAAGAAGCTCGAAAAGGAGCTGGGCGGCCTGCGCGAGCAGTCCGACGCCCTGAAGCTGCGCTGGAAAGCCGAAAAGGAAGACATCACCCACATTCGCACTCTCAAGTCGGAGATCGAGCAGGCCAAAGCGGAGGACCAGCAGGCCACGCGCGAGGGTGATCTGAACAAGGCCGCAGAAATCCGCCATGGCCGATTGCCCAAGCTCGAGAAGGAGCTACAGGAAGCCAACGCCGAGCTGGAAGCGCGCGCCCAACACGGCCGCATGCTCAAGGAGGAGGTGGACGAGGAAGACATCGCGCGGGTGGTTTCCAAGTGGACGGGTATTCCGGTTTCCAAGATGCTGGAGGGCGAAGTCGCGAAGCTGGTGAAGATGGAAGACCGGCTGCGCCTGCGCGTGGTGGGCCAGGACGAAGCGCTGCGCCGCGTGGCCAACGCCGTGCGCCGCAGCCGCGCCGGCCTCAGAGACCCTCGCCGGCCCATCGGCAGCTTTATCTTCCTCGGACCGACGGGGGTGGGCAAGACGGAGCTGGCGCGGGCGCTCGCCGAGTTTCTCTTTGACGACGAGCGCGCCATGCTGCGCCTCGACATGTCCGAGTACATGGAAAAACACGCCGTGGCGCGCCTGATCGGCGCCCCGCCGGGCTACGTGGGCTACGAAGAGGGAGGACAACTGACCGAGCAGGTGCGCCGCCGGCCCTATTCGGTTCTCCTCTTCGACGAAATCGAGAAGGCGCACCCCGACGTCTTCAACGTCTTCCTGCAAATTCTCGACGACGGCCGCCTGACCGACGGCAAGGGCCGCACCGTGGACTTCAAGAACACGGTCATCATTATGACCTCCAACATCGCCAGCACGCTGATCCAGGAGGCCATGAACGGCGGCGCCGCGCCGTCCGCGGCCCTCAGCGAAGGCCTGAAGCGCCAGATTCAGGAAGCGCTGCGCCAGCACTTCCGCCCCGAGTTCCTGAACCGCGTGGACGAGGTGGTCATCTTCAACGCCCTGGGGAAGGAAGAGATCAAGCAGATCGTGGACCTGCAGCTCGAGCACCTGCGCGGGCTGCTGGCGGAGCGCAAGATTTCGATCGAGCTCACCGACGCGGCGCGCCAGTTGCTCTTCGAGCGCGGCTACGACGCGCAGTTCGGCGCCCGGCCCTAGAAGCGCGCCATCCAGCGCCTCATCCAGGACCCCCTGGCGCTCAAGATGCTGGAGGGCGAATTCGCCGCCGGCGACAAGCTCCAAGTCGACGCCGATGCGAAGAAAGGCGAGATGACCTTCACGCGCGCGGTGGCAAGAGCCGCGCCTTAAGCGGCGGCGAGCGCTTTCGAGGGCCCCGCCGCGACTCGCCGCCCGTCGCGTGCATCCAATAGTGTGGCGGCAAGCGCCGGACGCGGAGAACGACCATGTGGAACAATCTCAAGACGACGTTTCTTTTGGCGGCGATGACGGGGCTGGTTTTGGCCATCGGCGAGCTCTGGGGCGGCAAGCAGGGCTTGATTCTCGCCCTGGTGCTGGCGGCGGTGATGAACTTTGCCAGCTACTTTTTCTCCGACAAGATCGCCCTGTCTTCGAGCGGAGCGCAGCCCATGACGCGCGAACAGAACCCGCGCATCTACCAGATCGTCGAGCGCCTGGCGGCCAAGGCCAACATTCCGGTGCCCAAGATCTACTTCATTCCCACCGACTCGCCCAACGCTTTCGCCACCGGGCGCAACCCCAACCACGCCTCGGTGGCGGTGACGCGCGGCATCCTGGAAATTTGCGACGACCAGGAAATCGAAGGCGTGCTGGCGCACGAGCTCGGGCACGTGCGCAACCGCGACATCCTCACCAGCGCCGTGGTGGCCACCCTGGCGGGCGCCATCACCCTCATCGGCCGCCTGGTTTTCTGGGGCGAGATGTTCGGCGGTTTTGGGGGCGGCGGAGGCGACCGCGAGGGCGGAGTCTTCTCGGCGCTGGCCATGATGATTCTGGCGCCGCTGGCGGCGGTGCTCATCCAGTTGGCCATCTCCCGCTCGCGCGAGTACGAGGCCGATCACACCGGCGCCGAAATCACCGGCAACCCCATGGGCCTGGCGCGCGCCCTCGACAAGATTGACAAGTGGGCCAAGCGCATCCCCATGCAGGCTTCACCCAACATGGCGCACCTTTACATCTACGCGCCGCTCACTTCCGGCCAGCTTTTTTCCAGCCTCTTTTCCACTCACCCGCCCATCCGCAAGCGCATCGAGCGCCTGATCGGGCGGGACTTCATCTAGCGTGGCATTCGCGATTCCCGGCAAAAGCCTGCCGGCAAATGCACAAATTCAACTGCGGCTCTTCCCTGCCGAACTATAATCACAGCGTGCGCTCCGGTGGCAGCGCCGGCCGCCCGGGAGGATGTTTGCGATTCTTCGACAAGCTCAGCCGCTTCTGGGAGCGCGTCACCGAAGGCCTGGAAATCCAGGCGCTCTGGGGGCAGTTCACCGCCGAAGCCCGTTCCAGCTACAGCCTGTACGCGCGGGAGGTGGACTGGGAAAAGGTGGCGGGCGAGAGAGGCGGCCGCCGCTTCCTGAGGATCAGCCGCGCGCTCTTCTGGGCGATGCTGATGAAGCTGTCGCCGGCGCGCCGGGTGTTTCTGCTCATCGCCCTGGCGCTGGGCGTCGTCGCCCTGCTGCAAGTGAGAACGGCGCGGGTCGCCGATACCAACGTCGTCATCGGCGCCGACAACGGGGTTTGGGTGCTGCTCTCCATCGGCGCGTTGGTCTTTCTGCTGGCCCTGGAGCTGGCCGACCGCGTGACCATGAAGCGCGACTTGGAAATCGCCCGCGAGATTCAGCACTGGTTAGTTCCCGAGCGCCCGCCCGAGGTGCCGGGCGCGGAACTGGCTTTCACCTCGCGCCCCGCCAACACCGTGGGCGGCGACTACTACGACGCCTTCCTGCTCGAAAACGGCGCCGGCGCGGGCAGCCGCCGCCTGCTGATGGTGGTGGCCGACGTGGCCGGCAAGAGCGTCCCCGCGGCGCTGCTCATGGCCACCTTCCAGGCCAGCCTGCGCTCGCTCGCCACACCCGACATTTCCCTCAGCGCGCTCGTCGAGGGCATGAACCGCTACGCCTGCGCGCACAGCCTGAACGGCCAGCGCTTCACCACCGCTTTCTTTGCCGAGCTCGATTGCCGGACCCGCGCCCTCACCTACATCAGCGCCGGTCACAAACCGCCGCAGATGTTGGTAACGGCGCGGGTCCGGCAATCGAGCTCGGCAAACAATGGGGTGGTGAAGCGCTGGCCGTTCAGGCTGTGCGCGCAGGCGTAGCGGTTCATTCCCTCGA
>JBJKQV010000395.1:0-14136 GCA_046704985.1 Terriglobia bacterium | reverse complement strand
GATGTGGCCGCCTACACGCGCGAGCACGAGCTGCCGGCCAACTGGCGGTTTCTGACCGGCTCGCCCGCCCAACTCCGCGGCGTCTGGCGCGACTACCACGTCCACGTGGCCGTCAGCCCCGACGGCGACATCGAGCATTCGGCGGTCGTCTACCTCATCGGCCGCGACGGCAAGGAGCGCTTTGAGCTTCCCTCGCCGATGGGCTACGATTCGGTGGGCGATCAGGCGCGCTACCTCGCCCAGGAAATTGCTCCTCTGCTGCCCGGCAAATCCGCCGTGGCGCCGCCTCAGCAGACCGCGCAGCAGACGCCGGGATTCGACCCGAGTAAGTCGACGCATCTGGCGACGCTGGGGCCCAAGTCGCAGTCGGTGACGGTGGGAGGCGGTCACCCGCACTTGATGCTTTTTTTCGCCGGGTGGCTGGGCAAGAACGCGGAGCTCAAGAAGAAATTGGCGGCGCTCGATGATTACGCGGCGCTGGCGCGGCGGCGCGGCTGGCCTTCGCCGGTGGCCGTTGACGTGCTCACCGTCGAGCCCTCGCAGGCCGAGGCGCAGCGCACGCTCGCGCCCCTGGCGGCGGAGCTGCACACCCCCCTGGTCGAGGATACAACCGGCAGCATCGCCGACGGCTATGCGGTGGGCGACTTGCCCTGGTTCGTGCTCAGCTCGGCTTCCGGCAAGGTCGTCTGGAGCCACGACGGCTGGCTCAGCGCCGCCGCCCTCAAGCACGACGTGCGCTCGGCGCTGGCCGCGCACTGAGGCGCTTCCTACTGCACTCCCACGCTTCACCGGCCGCGGCTCGCTGCGGGCGGGTGTTCTGTCGAAGGCTTGAAGTAGAGATGAAAGCCCTGGCTTGGTTTACGCCAGGATTTCTATACCAACCGAAATCAACGACCCGGACAGGAGAATCCTGATGGCCGATTCGGAAGAGCAACAGGGAACGGGCAAGAAGGTTTCCCGGCGGCAGTTCCTGGAAACCGCATCGCTCGCCGCCGTGGGAACCACCGTGGGCGCCGTACGCGGCCGGAGCCGCGCGCCTGCTTCCGAGCGGCCCAACATTCTGCTCATCATCTCCGACGAGCACCGGGCGTCGATAACGGGTTGCTACGGGAACGACATCGTACTCACGCCCCACCTGGACGAACTCGCTTCGCGCGGCATCCTCTTCGAAAACTGTTACACCAACTCTCCGCTGTGTGTTCCCTCGCGGCTTTCGATCACGTCCGGGAAATACAGCAGCCGCGTCGGCGCCTGGAACAACAACTGCTGGCTGCCCAGCAGCGATTACCCGTCCATCGCCCGGCTGGTAAGAACGCAGGGTTACGAAGCGTATCTGGTGGGCAAGATGCACTACGACCGCACGCGGAATTACGGGTTCACGGAGGTGGGCCGCTTCCCGACCAACGAGCACCTCAAAACCGGCAAGGGCAAGCGCCGCCCTCCCGACGACACCGAAATCGACCACGAGATGTGGTGGAAGCGCTCGAGCAGTTTTCATGACGGGGAGCATTCCCGAGTCCTCGACCACGATCGCGACGTCCGTGAGACCGCCTGCCGCTTCCTGGCCGGCCGCAAAGCCTCCGAGAATCCTTTCTTTCTGGTGGTGGGCTTTCTGGCTCCTCACTTTCCCCTGACCGTTCCCGAGAAGTTCGCGGCTCCTTATCGAGGGCGCATCGCGCCGCCGCGCTGGCCGCTCGGGCACGTGGAGATGCAGCCGCTCAACTACCAGCAATTGCGCCACGGCTTCGGAATCGTGAAGACGGACCCGCAGGTGGTGGATCAGGGGCGCGAGCACTATTACGGCCTCACCCAGTGGTGCGACGGGAACATCGGCGCGGTGTTGGAAGCGCTGCGCAAAAGCCCCCTGGCGCGCAATACGGTGATCATCTATACCACCGACCACGGCGAAAACATGGGCGATCACGCCTTGTGGTGGAAAAACTGCATGTACCAGACGGCGACGCAAGTCCCTTTGATTATCAGTTGGCCGGAGCGCTGGCGCCCAAGCCGCCGTGGGGGCGTCTGCAGCCTGGTGGATATGGTGCAGACGGTCGCCCAGCTCAGCGGCGCGCAGCCTCCCGAGGACTGGAACGGCGATTCGCTGCTGCCCTGGATGGACGACGCGCGCCATCCCTGGAAGGATTTGGCGGTCAGCGAATACTACGCCCAGAACATCTCTTCCGGTTACGCCATGCTGCGGCAGGGGAAATACAAGTACGTCTATCACACGCGCCCGATTCCCGGGTTTCCAACCCAGCGGGAACTTTACGACCTGGAAGCGGACCCCGATGAGTTTATCAATCTGGTTTCACTTCCCGAGCAGCAGGACCGCATGGCGCGGCTCCACGCCCGGCTGGTGAAGGAAATCGGCGAGGATCCCGAGAAGACCGAGTTGCGTTGCCGGGCCGACTATGCGAAAGGTTATGACCGCAAGGCTTGAGCAGTCGAAGCGGAGGCAGCCAACGGACAGGCCCCGCCACAAGAGAGACTGTTCGTGGCTTGAGAGACGAGGACCCTAAAATGTCGGATCTGAACCGCCGTGATTTTCTGGGTGCGCTCACCGCAGGAGCGGGGTTGGCGCAGGTCGCCGCGTCGGAGGGGCCCGGGAGCAAGAGAACTCACCGGCCATCATCCCGCACCGGAAAGCCCAAGAACGTCCTCTTGCTGATGTCCGATCAGCACGCTCCTTTCGCGCTGGGTGCGCAGGGCGATACGTTGGCGCATACTCCAAACCTCGACGCCCTGGCGCGGAGCGCGGTGCTTTTTGACGACGCCTATTGCACCAATCCCGTCTGCCTGCCCTCGCGGGCTTCCATGCTCACCGGCCTCTACACCCATCACAACGGCGCTTACGATAACAAAACTCCGTGGCCCTACCAGCATAAGACGTTGGCCCACTATTTCCACGAGGCGGGCTATATCAGCTCGCTGATCGGCAAGATGCACTTTGACGACGGGCAGACGCACGGCTTCGATTACCACCTGGATTTTAACGAATGGTTTCAGTATCTCGGCCCCAAGACCGGGCTTTGGGCCAACGAGGTGGGCTTCGGGCCGGATAGCGGAGCGGGGCTGCCGCAGATTCCCGAAATATGGGAAGGCAAGGACCCTTGGGCTGGCGCCCGCATCGATGATGACCGGCAGGGCAGGGTGGCCGTGGGCCGCGTGTCGCACCTCGCGGAGGAGGATCACTTCGAAAGTTTCGTCGCGCGCGAGACCATCGCCTTCCTGAAGAAATACGGCCGCCAACATCCCTTCTTCCTCGTAAGCTCGTTCTTGAAACCCCACGAGCCTTTCATGCCCGCCTCGCGATTTGCCGCCATGTACAACCCCGGCGCCATGAAGCTGCCCCGCACCTGGGGGAAAGTAGACCTCTCGACGGTTCCCAGCTTCATTCGCCGCGCCATCGAATGGCCTCGCTTCACGCCCGAACTGCGCGATCCTGAGAGCGCCAAGATCCGCATCGCCATGTATTACGCCCAACTGGCGCAGACCGACGATTGCATCGGCAAAGTTCTCAACGCCCTGCGCGAGTTGGGCTTGGAAGACGACACCATTGTCCTCTACACCGCCGATCACGGTGAAATGCTGGGCCGGCACGGACTCTGGGGCAAATTCGTCTTCTACCAGCCTTCGGTCGGGGTGCCGCTGATCTTCCGCGCCCCCAGGTTGACGCCCAGGAACGTCCATTGCCAAACGCCGGTCAGCCTGGTGCAACTCGTCCCCACACTGCTGGAACTTTGCCAGGTGCCGATTCCCGACGGCCTGGATGGCCAGAGCTTCGTCCCCAACCTGCGGGCCCCGCAAACGACATTAGAGCCGATGATCTTTGCGGAATATGACATCCACACCCCGCGCCCCCGGCTGATGATTCGTCAGGGCGACTACAAGTATTGCTATTACGTCGACGACGTGGCGGAACTTTACAATTTGCGGAGCGATCCCCGGGAGATGAAGAACCTCGCGCTGTCGCCGCAGTATCGGCAGAAAGTCGAAGAAATGAAGGCTCGGCTCTTCGCGTGGTACCGGCCTCCGCAAATCAGCGGCGCCTAAACCCTCTCCTTAATCATTCGCGGAGTGGCATGGGATGGTTCTCGCGGAGAGGACGTGCGACGAACCATTAACCCACTCGGTGTCAGCTTCCGTTTCTCGATCGCAAGGAGCCGGGTCTGGGATGCGTCTGGGGAGGCATTTTAGCAACCGCGGACGTCGCGGCAAATCGGCGGGGGAATGTGTTACACTGCTGCTAACAAAGCCTTTGCAGTGGGCGAAGTCCTACAAGTCAGGCGCAGGGGGCGGCGCAATGAGTGCAAAACCCGGAGGCAGATCGTCATATCGCGCGCGAGACGGTGAGGGAGTCCGCGGTCCCAACTTCTTCCACGGCGACCTGGTAAGGGAGGATACGCTTGGGGGTTTTCGGGTTTCCGAGGTCGCCTATCCATCGGGCCTTGACATTCCGACCCACGCTCATCAACACGCCTATTTGGGGATCACCTTGCGAGGGGCTTCGGTGCAGTGGTGCGGGAGCCAGACGCGCTTCTCACAACCCTGGACCGTCACTTATCACCCGCCGCAAGAGGTTCATCGCGACCACTTTGAATCCTCAGGGGCCTTGGGTCTGAATGTGGAGTTTAAGCCGGGTTTCCTCGAACGTCTGGCCATGACGCCCTCCTTGTGGCAGCGGGGGATTCATTCCTCGCACGCGGATACGGCTTGGCTTGCCGCCCGGCTCTACCGGGAATTTCTGCAGGCGGATGAGCCCGCGGTGGCCGGCGTGGAAGGCTTGACCCTGGAACTCCTGGCCCACCTTTGGCGAGTGCCGCCTTCACCCCAGGGCGGTAAGCCTCCCCTGTGGCTGCAGAGGGTCACGGAATTGCTTCGCGTACGCTTCGCCGAGAACTTAAACCTCCTCTATCTTTCCAAAACGGTCGGGGTTCATCCGACGCACTTGGCGCGTATCTTCCGAAAGTACCAGCGGTGCACAGTGGGGGACTTCGTCCGGCGCCTCCGCATCGAGCATGCCTGCCGGGAAATCTCCCAGCACCATCGCCCTCTCGCGGATGTGGCCCTGGCTTCCGGGTTCTGCGACCAGAGCCGGTTCTCGAAGACCTTCCGGGATCTCACCGGCATGACCCCTCGCGAATACCAGGAAACCTCCCGGCGCGCTAAGTGCAGACAAAAAGGCTGACCTGGCACAAGGCTTGAACGCGGTGCACCAGCCAGAGCTAGTTCTCGAGAACCTTCCGCGACCTCACCGACATGCCCGCCCGCGAATAGCCGAAAACCTCACAGCACGCTAAATACGGACAAAAAGGCTATTCTGGGACAAGACTTGATCTGAATGTACCGGCTATATGGGTGGACAAATTGTACTTCGTTTCACTGGGGCAAGGACACGGCAACGTGCCCACCACCCATTGCAAAGCGTTCGCAGTCGGGTCATAGAACCAACGCCTAGTCGCAAGGATGATCGGGGTACTGATCGTACTTGTCCATAATTGACACCCACGAGAGGTGGTTCATGAAAATGCGCCGTTTTTCCGAATTCTTTGCCGCCATGGCTATCATCTTGGCGTTGAGTATTTCCGCCTGGGGTCAGGCCACAACTACATTGGTCGGGACGGTCACGGACCCCTCCGGAGGAACGATTCCCCAGGCCAAGGTCACCCTCACCAACCAAGGCACCAGCGTGGCGCGCACGACGACCACCACTACGGCCGGAGCCTACAGCTTCCCCTCCGTCCTGCCGGGAACCTACTCGCTGAGCGTGACGGCGCGAGGATTCCGCACTTATGTGCGCGAGGGAATTTCTTTGCAGGTGAACCTTCCCGCCACGGTCAACGTGCAAATGCAGGTAGGCGAGGTTTCGCAGAAGGTATCCGTCACCAGCAGGGCGCCGCTGATGAACACCACCGATGCCAGTCTGGGCAAGACCATGGGGGAGATCTCCATCAGCCAGCTGCCCCTGAAGGCTGAGAATACCGTGCTGCTGCTCAGTCTCCAGCCTGGGGTGGTTTACAACGGCGAGAATTTCTTGCAGGACAGCTACGACACCCGCGCCGGGTCGGTAAACGGCGAGCGCAGCGACCAGAACAACATCACCCTGGACGGGGTCAGCAACAACTACGAGTTCAGCGGCTACGCCTTCAACGGCGTCTTGCCCACCACACCGTTTTCGGTGCAAGAGTTCCGGGTCACGACTTCCAACTACAGCGTCTCGGAAGGCCGCTCGGCGGGCGCCCAGATCGCCATGGTGACCAAGGGCGGCACCAACCAGTTCCACGGCTCGCTCTACGAATTCAACCGCAGCACGCTGGGTGAGGCCAACGACTTCTTCCTCAATCAGACGCACCAGCCGAGACCCCATTTGGTGCGTAACATCTTCGGCGGAACGCTGGGCGGGCCCATCAAGAAGGACCGCCTGTTCTTCTTCTTTAACTACGAAGGCCGCCGGCAGTCGCAAGGGGCCAGCGCGGTGCGAACCATTCCCACCCCTACCCTCGCTGACGGAATCATCCAATACCACTGTGCCGACGCGGCGCAGTGTCCGGGCATGACCGTGGCGGGGCTGAGCGGCAAGAGCTACAGCATCCAGCCCGGCTTCTACGCCCTGGGCCCGGCAGACCTCAAGGCCATGGACCCGCAAGGCATTGGGCCCAATCCGGCGGTCAACAGCTATTTCCAGCAGTATCCGGTGGCCAACGACACGAGTGTCGGAGACGGTTACAACACTGCCGGGTATCGCTTCGCGGCGCCCACCAAACAGTCCTACAATTGGTACATCGCCCGGCTGGATTACAAGTTGACGAGCAACGGGAACCAGACCCTCTTCTGGCGGGGAACGGCCATTGACGACCACGATAAGGATGCTCCCTTCCTTCCCGGCATGCCCTCGGAAAGTCCGAGTGTCAGCCTGAACAAAGGTTTCGTGGCCGGCTACACGGCGATTCTTCGTCCCAACCTGGTCAACACTTTCCGTTACGGGCTGACGCGGGAAAGTGTGCTGACCGCCGGGACAAGCAATCAGCCCTGGAACGAATTCCGCGAGATCGACCAGGGCATTACGCGCTCCTACGGCATCGTCTCGCCGGTGCACAACTTTGTGGACAACATGAATTGGATGAAGGGCTCGCACGACTTCAAGTTCGGCACCAACATCCTGCTTTCCCGCTATGACACCAAGAGTTATGCCACGTCCTTCAGCTACAGTCTGATGAACGCGGATTGGGTGGCCTCATCGGGCTTTGCGGTTCCGGGCCACGAGGATCCTCTCGACCCGGCTTACGGCTGTGCGGGCAACCCGGGCGCGGGCACGGGGGCTCCCTGCTACCCGGCCGTCAATTCCGATTTCAGCCACTCCTACGATTTCCCGCTCGCCAACATGATGGGAATCGTCAGCGAGGTGGAAGCGCGCTACAACTATCATATTGACAGTCTCACCCAAGCCACGCCGCTCTCCGAGGGAGCGCCGCTCATCCGCCATTGGGCCAACGGCAACTACAACCTCTATTTCGAAGATTCCTGGCGGGCGCGCCGCAACCTCACCGTGACCTACGGTCTGAACTACCAGTACATGAACCCGGTAACGGAGACCTCGGGCCAGCAGGTGTTGCCCAATGTGGACATGGGTGCATGGTTCAACCAGCGCGTCGCCAACATGCAACAGGGCATCCCCTCCAGCCAGGACCAGTTGATTTCCTTTGTTCCGGGCGGGTCCCACTGGGGCAAACCGGGGCTTTATTCACCCCAGACCGGCAACTTCGCACCTCGTGTCGGAGTTGCCTGGTCGCCTCACCCGAGCGGCGGCTGGCTGAAGACCCTCTTGGGCGAAGATCAGACGGTGATCCGCGGCGGCTTCGGGGTGTTTTACGACAACTTCGGGCCGGAGCTGGCGCTGACCTACGGCAGTAATGAGCCCGGCCTCTCCACCACGCTTCAGAATCCCGCCACCACGCTGACGATTGCCGAAGCGCCCCGGGTGACCAGCATGAACACGATTCCCACCGCCGACACCAACGGGACGTCGCTGATCCAGGCGGCTCCGGGGTCTACTTACCCGTCGGTTTTCACCGGCTCCGAGGCCATCGCTCAGGGCCTGGACCAGTCGCTGAAGACCCCTTATTCCTACGCGGCGGACTTCTCCATCGAGCGCACCTTGCCCGGCAATATGGTTTTGGACCTCGCCTACGTGGGCCATTTCGGCCACCGCCTCCTGTCTCTGGACGACATTGCCGTCCCCCTCAATCTGGTGGACCCCAAGAACGGGATCGATTATTTCACCGCGGCCAGCCGCTTGTCACAACTGGCCAGGGCGGGTACCCCCGATAGCGCCATCACCGCCTCCCTGATCGGTGCCACGGCGCAATACTGGCTCGACATGGTCACTCCTCAGCCCGGTCAGACCGGCTACACGCTCTACTCGAACGGCGGCACCACCACCGATCCCTTGGTGGCCGTATACGATATGTTCAAAAGCAAGATTTACAACGAAACCTCCGCTCTCTACCATATGGACATTGGAGGCTATCAGAAGTACGGGTGGGCCACTTTCGGTTCCGGCTACAACACCTTCTACAACTCCCAATACTCCTCACTTTGGGACTGGCGCTCCATTGGCTACTCCAACTACAACTCATTCCAGATGGGACTGCACAAGCAGTATTCCAACGGGTTGCTCTTCGGTTTCAACTACACCCTCTCCAAATCGTTGGACATCCAATCCATGTCGGAACGCGGCGTCCACTACCTGACCGACAGCATTATCAACCCCTATGACATTCGCCAGATGTATGCCCCCAGCGATTTCGACCTCCGCCACCAGTTCAACGCTTATTGGGTTGCGGCGCTGCCGTTCGGGCATGGAAAAGCCCTCGGCTCGGGAGTGGGCCGTGTAGCCAACGCCGTGATCGGTGGATGGCAGCTCTCCGGGACCACCCGCTTCACCTCGGGCTTCCCGGTCAGCGTCTTCATGGCCTACGTTTGGCCGACCAACTGGGACGAAATGGGATGGGCTAACACCACCGGCTCCCCCATCGCCACGGGGAATACCACCGCCTCGGTTCCCAACATCTTCCATGCTCCGTCGGCGGCTTCCAACGGCTTCGGATACGCCTACCCCGGGCAAAGCGGCATTCGGAACAACGTTCGGGGCAACGGGATGTTCAATATTGATATGAGCTTGGCCAAGAGCTTCAGTTTCCGGGAAACGAACAAGCTGCAGTTCCGGTGGAACGTTTACAACATCACCAACAGCGTGCGCTTCGACCCTTACTCCATGCAGTCGGAGTGGGCCGTGGCCACCACCTTCGGAAACTACCACGCGGAGTTGACTTCGCCGCGGGTAATGGAGTTCAGCCTGGTCTATCAGTTCTGATCTCGATCGCGAGCCGGCCTGGGCTGCGGCCCGGGCCTCCACAACGTCGCCACACCTCGCAGGGGCGCGTCCATCGGTTGACGGATGCGCCCCCGCCAACCTCGATCCGACTCCAGGGGCCGGCTCTTTGCGCCTCCCACCTCGGCTCTAATGCCGGCTTTCGCCTGTCATCCCGGGCACTTTTCCTGCGAAGGGGTTTCGCTTGCCGCGCCACCGTCACTTTTTCGCCCCCGAAGGCCGCGGGCTTTCGGTCTGCCTTTTGCGAAAAGCCTGATTAGCGCAGACTCGACGCTCAGTTATTCTGACGGAGCCGCTGCGCCTTGGCGTGCGGGTCCGTCAACTGCTTTTTCAGCGTGGAGAGCGCGTCCTGCGTCACGAAATCGCAGACCACCTGCTCGGCCCATTTGCTGCCCGACCAGTTGGGCTGGGAGGGGGCGGTAAACGGACCCATGAATCCCCTGAAGACCCTGTCTTGCGCCGGCAGCCGCAAGGTCCAGTCCATCTGGAGCGAAATAGAATCAAATTCATACCAGCTGATGCTGCCACTTTGACTGGTTGTGGTCACTTGGTAGGTGCCGTCCGGCTCCGCGTCGTAATCAATGGCCAGTGTGGGCGATAAGCGGCGGGGCGGTGGGAGCTTGGGCAGGGCGCGCAGGTTGAAGATGTTGTCCGGGGTCTGCAACGTGTAGGCGTGTCCGCGAATGTCCACGGCCATTTGCGCCCAGAACCCGCCCAGTGATCTGTCCACCTGATGCACCAGGTCTTCCTGAAATGAATCCAAGCGGCCATCGTATAGGTCCTTACGGCACTTCCCGTAATTGCGCGTTCCGGTATTTTCCACCACCAGGCTCCTGGGGAAACGCTTCTCCTGATGCAAGGCCGCGTAGAGTCCGGCCAGAGGGGTCTGTTTCGCTTTGAGGTTGTGGATCGTGCCGCTTTCGAGGCGAGCCAGCGCGGCTCGGGCCGCGGCGCTGTGCGGCGCGCGCGGAAAGCGCAGAAGGTAATCCCGGTATCCGCGCAACTGAGAAGGCAGTTTTCTCCGGTTCCATTTAGCCCGAATCCAGACGGCGGGTTCGGTGCGATTGAGCTTGAAAGCTTCAACGAACCCAACCGATGATGTGACGGCGAGCACGCACAACAAGGCAAGCTTACGCTTGTGGCCGCGCCGCAGGGAATTTGGGCCGTTCGATAAGCCCACCAGCGCACGAATCCCCGCCACGACCGCGATCAAAAACAAGATAATGATGAGATAGGGCAGATTACTTAGAAAGTGCTCAGCCACCTGGCCCCTCCGAGGGCTGGGCCGTCATCCATGCGCCTACGGCCCCTGAGTCTGCCGAACGCCGGCGGGCGCCGGCACAGGCATTCTAATGCCGTCGGGCAGTGGCGTGGGAAGAACAGGGAACCCGAGCCACTGCGGGCCGCACCCGTCCGTCAACCGTTGCGAGGTGTTGTACAGATCCAGCAAGCTCTACGTGCCATTGTGCAACGGCTTGGGCGCGAGGATTTGCCGCAGGTAATCGGTGGTGCCCGGTACTCGGACCAGATGCGGGTACTTGAGGCCGCCGTCGTAATGGACCGAGTAGTCCGCGGTGATCCCGTCGCTCTTGGCCGTGATCCGCAATGGCTTCTTGCTCTCGTGCGCGCGTGCGATTTCACTTCGCAACACGCCGGAGCTGTACGCGTGGCCGTTGATGGCCACCAGTTTCATGCCCGGCGCGAGCCCGGCCTTGAAAGACGGTCCGTTCCATAACACGTCCTCGACCTTGCCTTGGTGATCGAGAAACAAGCCCACCGAGAACATGGCGTCGACGCCTTGCCTGCTCAACTCGCCCTCGCCGACGTTCTCGAGCGCCTGCTGGTAGCGCGAAGGTTGATCGCTATAGACCAGGCGCCACCCGCTGGCGTTGATGCCGGAGAGCAGCGGAACCTGTTGCCCCACGCCGTCCAGCCACTGGTCGAGGAAGCTCGTCCAATCATACGGCTGGACCGCGTTGAGGGCGCCGACGACATCCGGGAAGGTGTAGGTGTGGGTCGTGAAGCTGCCGTTGTCGACGCCGAAGAATCGCCGCGCGAAATCGTCAATAGAACGCCGATCGTGGCTCAGCGTCCGGATCTTCATGTCGACGGCAAGCCAGAGCAGTTGGCCTTCGCGATAGAAGTCGGTTTGCCGGCGCCAGTTCGACCAGGCGCTCGGCGAGCCGTAGAGCAGTTGCGCAGCGGTGGTGGTGTCGATCAACGGCCGCCACGCGCGGCCGGTCTGGTGCGCCATGACCGCCGCCCGGTAGGCGACCACCTGACGCCACGTCTCCGGCGACCACAACCCGCTGCGCGCCGTCAGCACGTCGCCGAGGTAGGTGGTGAGGCCCTCATACACCCACACCATGCGCGTATGTTCGGGGCGCTCGAAGTCGGGCTGCCAGAGCTCCGCCGGGCGCATGAATTTGCCGTTCCAGGAGTGCGTGTATTCGTGCGGCAGCAGCGAGGCGTCGAGCATGAAGTGGGCGGGGTCGGCAAACATCTTCGCGCCGCTGCGCGCGCGGTCGTCGCTTGACTGGTGGTGCTCCAAGCCGCCCTTCGAGACGTGGTCGCTCAACGTCAGGAGGAGGTGATAGTCGCCGTAGTGATGGGAGCGAAACAGCGCCTGGGCTTGTTCGACCAAGCGACGAAAATCGGCGATTTGGGGCCGGGAAATATGAAGTGCCGCCGCGTTATCGCCCACCATATCGAGAACACGGCGCACCGGCGAGCCGGCCGGGGTGAGATCGATCTCGCGGAAATATTTCCCGGCAATCACCGGTGAATCGACCAGGGTGTTGAACGGCACGGGCTTGAAAGTGATGCGCCCGCCGCTCCGTTCTTCCGTCGCGAGCGCACTCGCGTAGCGCCAACCGGCGGGGATCACCAGCGTCGGCTTGAAGCTCTGCTCCTTGGTCGGATAGCCGGCCTGGTACAGCGCCGCCACATTCCACTCCAGGCCCATGAGGTGCGGAGTGACCCGGTGACGCGACGGGAATTGGAAGCGGATATCGATGCGGTCGACGCCCTCGGGCACCGTCAAGTGAAACGCGAACATGTCCACGGGATCGCGGGACCACGCGAGGCGTTTTCCGCCCGCCGTGATTTCGAGGCCCATCATGGCGTCGATCGGCCCGTCCGGCGCGTGATCGCCGGGAATCCATTTCGGATAGTAAAGCGTCAACGGTCCGGGCCTGACCGGCATCACCTCATGCACGTAAAGGATTTTTTGTTGCGGATTGGGTAACCGTACGGTAAGCGCAACGGCGCCGGCGGGTCCCTGCGCATCCGTCCGGCCGAAACAAGACCCGGACGCGACGAGAAGAATCGCGCCCAAAAGCAATGACCATCGTTTCATGCGGCATATCCTCGTATGAATGCTTGAGAGTGGCGTGCCCGAGGCATCATTGTATCACCTTGGATGGGTTGTGCTGCCCGACGCGGGGAGGAGGGCCGCGATCAGAGTGGATAGACATCGGGACGGCGGTCGGGCAGGAAATGCTTCCGCGCCGGACACTGCTCGAGCAGTGCGAAATCGAGATCCGCGTACAGGATGTGATCCTGGCCCGCCGGGGCCCGGGCAATGACCCGGCCCAGAGGATCGGTGACATAGGACTCGCCGGCAAAGGTCAGGCGCTCCTCGGGTCCGACGCGGTTCGCCAGCGCCGCGAAATAGCCGTTGTGGAACGCCGCGACCTGGAGCTCGGCCTCGAAGATGCCGGCGGGCCACTCGCCCACACTGCCCGCCTGCGGCACCACCACCAGCCCGGCGCCTTTGACGCCCAGAGCCCGCATGTACTCGGGGAAGTGGCGATCGTAACAGATCGCGACGCCGAGTTTGCCGATCGCCGTCGAATACACCTGCGCCCCCCGGTCGCCGGGATGGTAGAAATCGGTCTCATGGAAGCCGGGGCTTTCGGTGATGTGGACCATCCGCGTGACGCCCAGAAGGCTTCCGTCCGCGTCCAGGACGGGCGAGGAATCGTAGGTGCGCTCCCCGTCGCGCTCGTAAAGGTTGAGCACCACGACGACCCCGTGTTGCCGGGCCAGAGCTGAAAACACTTCCGTGGTCGGTCCGGGGACCGTTTCGGCCCAGGGTGCAGGCTGTTCCTTGCGTTTGCGCTGCGGGAAGAAGCGCAGGAAGGCCAGCTCGGAAAACACCACCAGGCGCGCACCCTGGGCTGCGGCTTCCTCCAGGGCGGCGGCGCCCCGCCGCACGTTCGCTTCACGATCCGTTGTCGCGTGCTGCTGAATCAGCGCAATCTTTGTCATGGCGTGGCTCCGGTCCGTCCCACCGGCGGCTTGCGCTTGCGCGCGGCGCCGGAACAGCCGGACGGCCGTGCCAGTATACCCGCATCGCCTCCACATATTTCGCACAAACTCTGACCACCCACATTCTCACATCCTGAGCCGGTCGATCGGGTGTGTCACCGACCCAAGCAGACTTGCTTCAGTGGAGTTTCAGCACGCGATGGGCATCGATTCGCACCAAAGCATACGTCCGCCGCGAGCGGGAAGGTGTCGGAAACGAAGGGTTCTGGAAGCCGCCGGGACTACTTTTCAGGACCCATGGAGGGGCTGTGTGCGGCCGATAGGATTCTTTGCGGGAAAAACTTGTGCGGTTTACCCCGAGGGAGAGTATATTTTTAGTCGTCGACGGGCAATAACAACTAAATCCGCATAGGGTTCCTTACCCTAAATTCTGAACGGTGAGAAGGAGAATGCTATGCCGAAATATCTCATCC
>JBJKQV010000394.1:0-8856 GCA_046704985.1 Terriglobia bacterium | reverse complement strand
GTCCCGGAGCTCGAATCCTTGCCGGAGATGAAGGGCACGCCGATTTCAACCGACAGCGCGGCGGCGGCCTCGACCATGGCCTTGAGGTCCCAGGCGATTTCGGGGCGCACGCGCGGGGTGTAGAAGTTGTCGCAGAGCATCATCTGGCGGTAGTCGGCGCCCGCCACCGCCGCCTTGGTGACCGCCTCGAGCATCATCAGGCGGGCCATGCGCGCGGGGTCGATCTCACCGTAGAACGGGTTGACGGCCAGCGAGGTCACGACGCCGTAGGGTTTTCCGTAAAGCGGCGCGGTGACGGCGACGTCGTTGGGCATGCGGTGGTTGCGCCCCCCGTAAGGCCCGGCGGCCATCCTTCCCTGCACCGTGGTATCGAAGCGCACCCCCGCGGCGCTCTGGTCGGCACAGTGATAGTGGCCGAGCACGGCTTCGACGGCGCCCGTCCACTCTGCTGGCGTGCGCGGAGCGGGAAGATCGAGCGGGGCGTTGTTGCGGACGGGCTCGGCGACAGCGATGGGGTCGAGCGGGCAGGCTTCCCAGAGGAATTCCATTTCCAGGTCAACGACGCGCTCGCCGCGCCAAGCGGCTTGCAGGCGGTGCGTGTCCGTAAACCGCCCAATCGAGGCGTGGGCCACCTCGTAGCGGTCGAGAATCGCCCGCGCCTCTTCCAGTTTTTGGGGAGAAACCGCCACCAGCATTCTTTCCTGGGATTCGGAGAGGAGGATTTCCCAGGCCGTCAGGCTGCGGTCCTTGAGCGGCACGGCGTCCAGGTCGAGCTCGACGCCCGTGTCGGCGCCCATTTCTCCCGCCGCGCAGGAAATGCCGCCCGCGCCCAGGTCGGTGACGCTACGGATGCAGTCCGCGTCGCGCAGCACGGGCAAGGCGGTCGAGAAGCGCCGCTCGGTGATGGGGTGGCCGATCTGCACGGCGGCGGACTCGCGCGCCAGGGTTTCGCCGGTCATGCCGGTGGAGCTGGCGGTGGCGCCGTGAATGCCGTCGCGCCCCGTCTCGCCGCCCACCAGCAGCGCCACGTCGCCGGGCTGCGGCGGGTCCTTGAGCGCGTAGCGGCGCGGGATCAATCCCACCGAGTGGCCCAGCGCCAGGCACTTGGCGTAGCCCGCGTGGCGGCGGTAGAGCGGGTGCAGCATGGGAATGCCCATGGGGTTGTTGTAGTAGGCCGTGGCGCGGATGGATTCGGTGAGGATGAACTGCGGGTGCAGGGCGCCGGCAGGAACCTCCTCCTCGGCGAGGCCGGGATCGAGGGTGCCCATCACCGTCGTGCCGCCGATGGGATAGGCGCCCTTGCCGAAGCCCAGCGTATCGCGAATCACCCCGCCGTGCTTGGTAGCCACGCCGCCGAAGGGCGAAATGGAGCTGGGGAAATTGTGCGTCTCGCCCTTGATGGTCACCACCCAGTCTTCGTAGAACTCCATTCCCCCGGCGTTGTCGCTGAAGCAGGAAACCAGCAGCGGGTGGGCGATCGCTCGCGTGGCCTCCTTCAGGCGCTCGAGCAGCCCCAGGCTCTTCCAGGTGGTGTGGAAGCAGTGGTCGCTCCAGGTCTGCACCAGGATTTCGATTTCCGCGTCGGTGAAGGGACGCTCGCGGGCGCTCTCCCGGGCCTGCAGGACGCGCATCTGGGAAAGCGGCGCGTACCAGGAACGCTCGCGGGAAAGCTGCTGCAAGGCTTCATCCGAAAGCCCGGCGAGCGGCACGGTGCGGACCGGGTCGGGCCGGCCGGAGGGCCGCAGGCTGGTCACCGGCTCGGAGCTCGCGCGCACGCGCTCGACGATTTTGTTATAGAGGAAGCGCGCGGCGAGCTTCTGTGCCGCCGGCTCGTCCAGGCCCACAAACTGGTAGCGTTTGCCCAGCCTGGCGAATTCCAGCCCCGTCTCACCCACCGCCCGCGCTCCCGCCAGAATGGAGGGCGTCTCCGGGTCGGTCACCGCCGGCCGGTAGGCGATTTCGACGATGGGTCCCCGGCCGGGGTCCAGTTGCGATCGAAAGGCGTGCGTCTGATAGAGCGGGTTCACCAGCAAGGGCAGCAGGCGCTCGACCTGGAAGTCTCCTTCCAGCCAACAGACGCGCTCGATGAGCAGCTCGCTCAGGCGCGCGTCCCCGTGCCGGCGCAGAAACCCGAGCCAGCTTCGCGATTCGGGATCATCCTGGGAGAGGGTGTAGACGGTGGCGATGCCCATCCCCGACATTATAGCGGCATCAGGCAACTCTCGTCCCCTGGCAGGAATCCCCCCCAGGGCGCTTGATTTGCCCCGGCGAGAAGCGTAGATTAGCCTCAGAGGAATTGGTCTGAATCGCGGGGTGTTGCTTATGAGACGAAAATGGCTGTGGAGCGGGATTTTACTGGCATTTTTGACGGGCGGCGCAGGGCTGGCCTGGGCGGCGCAGAGTAAGACGCCCTCGCTCGGGGCGTTGGCGCGCAAGCTGCGGGCGCAGCAGGCGCAAGGGCAGCAGAAACCCGTCAAGGTCTACACCAACGACAATATCCCCAAGACCGGCGACCTGAGTACGACGACGATGGGGACGTCGCAGGCTTCCCAGCAGGCCGAGAACGGGAATAAGGAAACGGAGTCCACCGCCGGCACCCACAACGAAGAGTATTACCGCACCAAGCTGAAGGAGCTCCAGGACCAGAAGGAGATGCACCAGCGCGAGCTGGCGGTTTTGGAGCAGAAGATCGGGGTGAATCAGACCCAGTACTTCCCCGACCCTACCAAGACCTTGCAGCAGGAAAGCACGCCGGCGTTCTTCTCCGACCAGGCCACGCTGCGGAAGGAACTCGAGGCGAAGAAGAAGCAGATCGCCGAGGACCAGACGGCCATCGATGATCTGCACGCGCAGTGCAACCGCGAAGGGTGCCCGCCGGGCTGGCTGAGATAGCTCGAGCGGCGCGCCCGCCCCGCCGTCGGGGGGCGCCGGCACAAGAACCGGCCAGGTGAGCAAGTAGGCCTGCGAACCTTGGGAACAAACTACCTTCTGCGCGGCCAGGGGTCCAACCGCAGCTTCCTCCCCGGGCAGCGCGGGCCGTCAAGGTGAAACCATGAAAACCCTGATCTCCCTCAGCATCCTGGCCGTTCTCCTGGCGGCCGCCGCCGCGCCTCCGGCGCGCGCGCAATCGTTGCCCGAGATCGCGCGCAAGGAACGTGCCAAGCGGAGCAAAGAGGCCCAGAAGGTCAAGGTCTACACCAACGACAACATCCCGCATGCGACCGGCATGGCTCCCGCCGAAGCCGGCCCCACCGCGGCTACCCCGGCGTCCCCTTCCTCCCCCGGCACCTCGGAGGCCGCCGCGCCCCCTCCCAGCCCCGGTCAAAGGGCGAAAGAGGCCGAGGCGAAAGCCCAAAGCGAAGCGGAGCAGGAAGCCACAGGCAAGGAGAAAGCCAAGGAGGAACAGCAAGCCAAGCTCAAGGCGGCGCGCACGGCGCTGGCACAGGCCAAGGAAGAGGCCCGCCTGAGCGAGGACGAAGCGAACCTTTTGCAGATGCGCGTGACGCGCGAGCTGGACCCGCAGGCCAAGAGCCAATTGCAGTCGCAACTGGACGCCAGGCAGGCGGATGTGCAGCAGAAACAGGAAGCCGTCAAGAAGGCCCAGCAGACCCTGGACGAACTGGAAAAGAAATTCAAAGCCAGCGGCGCTGCGGAGTAATGGAGTAAGACGGACTGAGGGCGCCTCCGTTCACCCTCAAATGCTCCTCCCACCCATGCCGGAGACCATCCTTCTCGTCGAAGACAAACAGGTTTTGAGGGAAATGGTATCCACGGCGCTCGCCAAAGCCGGGTACGCCGTCGAAGAGGCGCCCGACGGCGCCACGGCGCTTGCGCGCATCCACGCCCGGCGCTTTCCCGTGATTGTCACCGACTTGCGCCTTCCCGGCCCTTCGGGCCTGGAGCTGCTACGCGCCGCGCGCGAGCTGGACGAGACGGCGGAAGTCATCGTCATGACCGCCTACGGCTCGATTGACGAGGCCGTCGAGGCGATGAAGGACGGAGCGCGCGATTTCATCCAGAAGCCCTTCGAGGTGCCCCACCTGCTGATGCTCGTCGAGCGCGCCGTCAAGGACCAGGAGCTGCGCCGCCGCAGCCTCCTGTGGCGGGAAGAATGGGAAACCCGCTACGGCATGCCGGTCATCCTGGGCGAAGACGATTCCAACAAGAAAGTGGAACAGGCGGTGGCGCGCGTCGCTCCCACCGCGGCCACGGTGCTGCTGGAAGGCGAAAGCGGCACCGGCAAGGAGCTGCTGGCGCGGGCGCTGCACGCCATGAGCCCCCGCCGCGAGCAGCCCTTTGTCACCATCAACTGCGCCGCCATTCCCGAGCACCTGCTCGAAAACGAATTGTTCGGCCACGAGAAGGGCGCCTTCACGGGCGCCGGCTCGCGCAAAATCGGCAAGGTGGAGCTGGCCAACGCCGGCACGCTGTTTCTGGACGAGATTTCGGAGGTCCCCCTTCCCGCGCAGTCCAAGCTCCTGCGCCTGATCGAGGAGAAGAGCTTCGAGCGCATCGGCGGAACCCAGACCATCAGCGTGGACGTGCGCATCGTCGCCGCCACCAACCGCCGGCTGCAAGAGGCGGTGGACTGCAAACAGTTCCGCGACGACCTCTACTACCGCCTCGCTGCCTTCCCCGTTCACCCGCCGCCTTTGCGCGAGCGCGGGCACGACGTGCTGCTGCTGGCCGAGCACTTTCTGGAAAAGTACGCGCGGGAGTTCGGCAAGGGCCGGCTGACCCTCTCGCCCGAGTGCCGGCAGCGGCTGCTGGCCTATTCCTGGCCGGGCAACGTGCGCGAGCTCTCGAACGCCCTGGAGCGGGCGGTGATTTTGGCGGAGGGGCAGGTCGTGGAGGCGCAGGATGTGATGCTGGGCGTGCGCGCCGCCGCCGAGCGGCCTCCGGAAGGGTTCGACCTGAGCGGCAGCCTCGCGGAGGTTACTTCGCGCGCCGTCCAAGCCGCCGAGCGCGCCAAGATCGCTCAGGCGCTGGAAGAGTCGCACGGCAACCGCACCCTGGCCGCCGAAAAGCTCAATATCTCCTCAAAGACCCTGCTCGCTAAGATTCGCGCCCTGGGGCTTGATTCGTGAAGCGGCAATCTTCAGTCGGTAGTCTTTAATCGCTAGTATTTAATCGGTGGTTTTCAATCTGTAATCTTCGATCTGTAGTCTTCGATCGGTGGTCTTCAATCAGCAGTCTTCAATCTATCGTCTTCGATCGGTCGTCTTCGATCGGTGGTCTTCGATCGGTGGTCTTCGATCTGTAATCTTCGATCTGTAATCTTCGATCTGAAATCTGAAATTTAGGATTTGAAATCGTCAGGCGGGCAGCTTGCCTCGGCAACACAGAGCGCGCTTGCCTCCATCTCCTTCGCCAAGACCAACCCGGAAACCGCCGCCCTCACCCAAACGCAGCACGCCGACCGCCCACTCCTCGGCCAGATCGAATGAGGCTACTTCCCTCCCTTTTCACCCATGTGCAGCGCCGCCGCGCCGCCGAAAAAGTTCCGGTAGCGCACGCGCTCAAACCCTTCCTGGCGCATCATGCGTGCCAGCTCCTGCTGGTCGGGAAAGCGCTCGACGGAAGCGGGAAGATACTGGTACGGTCCGGCGACACCCGAAATCAGCGTGCCGATGCGGGGCAGGATGCGGCGGAAATAGAAGCGGAACAAGGGGCCGAGGAGCGGCCAGTTGACGCGCGAAAATTCCAGGATGGCGGCGACGCCCGACGGCTTGAGGACGCGG
This sequence comes from Terriglobia bacterium, assembly GCA_046704985.1. Lineage (GTDB taxonomy): Bacteria > Acidobacteriota > Terriglobia > UBA7540 > UBA7540 > JBJKQV01. The sequence continues at coordinate 3,115 of JBJKQV010000394.1, read as the reverse complement.
CGCATCTCGGCGAGTCCGCGCTCGTAGTCCGCCAGGTTGCGGAATCCGAAGGCCACGCCCACCACGTCCATCGAAGCGTCGGCAAAAGGCAAGCGCAGGCTGTCGGCTTCCAGGAAGAACGGCGGGCGCGGGCGGCGCGCCGCCTTCTGGCGGGCGCGGCGCACCATGGGCGGGCAGAAATCGCTGCCCACCACCGTCCCCGCCGAGACGCGCGCCCAGGCCAGCGCCAGGTCGCCGGTGCCGCAGCAAAGGTCCAGGGCGCGCGAGCCCGGGCGGGTGAGCCAGGGGCGCAGCGCCCGCGCCGTCGCGCGCCGCCAGAGAATGTCGCAACCGGCGGAGAGGAAGTGGTTCAGGAAATCATAGCGCGGGGCGACGCGCTCGAACATGTCGCGCACGGCGCGCGCCGTCGAGCCTTCGCCCGCGGGCGTGCCGCTCGCGGAACCCAGCAGCGTGCGCGGCGCGGAGTCATTCATGGGCATCGCTTCGCGTGAGGGCGCGGAACGCCCGGGCGGGCAGCCCGGCGGGAACGTCCGCGGTGATGCGAACCTTGCCGATGCGCTCCGGAATCACCCAGTGGATGCGCCCGCCCAGCGCTTTCTTGTCCTGGCCGAGCAGGCGCACCACGTCGCGGACCGCCAGGTCGCGGATCGGCGGCAGCGGACCTACAGCGAGCACGAAGCTTTTCATGCGCGCCGCCTGCCGGGCGGAGGTCAGGCCCAGAAGCCGGCCCAGTTCCACGGCCGCGAGCATTCCCCACGCCACCGCTTCGCCGTGCAGAAAGCGCCGGTAAGAGGTCGCTTCCTCCAGGGCGTGCCCGAAGGTGTGGCCGAGGTTGAGCACCATGCGCAGGCGCGCCTCGCGCTCGTCGCGATTGACCACCTGGACCTTCACCTGCGCGGCGCGCGCCAGCAGCGCAGCGTGGCGCCCGGCCCCCGCGGGCGTGAGGCGCGGCAGGCTCCGCTCCAGGTCGGCGAAAAGTTTCGGCCCCGCCAGAATGGCGTGCTTGGCCGCCTCGAAAAGCCCCGAGCGGAAATTGCGCTCGTCGAGCGTGCTGAGCACGCGCGGCTCGGCGGCCACCAGGCGCGGCGGGTAGAACGTTCCCACCAGATTCTTCATGGCGCCCACGTTGACGCCCGTCTTGCCGCCGATGGAACTGTCCACCTGGGCGAGCAGGGTGGTCGGCGCCTGCACCAGGTCGATGCCGCGCATGTAGGTGGAAGCCACGAAGCCGCCCAGGTCACCCACCACGCCGCCGCCGAAAGCCACCAGCAAAGCGCGGCGGTCGGCGCCCTGGCGCAGCAGTTGCGAAGCCACCTGCTCGGCGACGGCCAGCGACTTGGAGGTTTCGCCGGGACGGATGAAAATCGTGCGCGCATCGCGCAGGCCGCCGGCGCGCGCAAAGTCTTTGCCCCAGCGGCTCCACAGGCCGCGCTCGGTGAGGACGAAGACCGCGGAATAGGATGCCGGCTTCAGGCGGCGCAACTCTCCCCAGGCGCCCGCGCCCGCACACACCTCGTAACGGCCCAGCCTCGAAATGACCCGAAGACGTTTCATGGAATATCGGCGCAGGGATCGCCTCACGCACGCGCCGCATAGATACCATAGCGAATTTGCCCCCGCCTGCCAAGCGGGGAGCGCTCCACGCGGTTCCGGAAGGTGCGCCTTGGTGCGCTCCTTAGCGGCTCGGTGCGGATCTTTTCTCGCCCAGCGATGCCACTACGGCCGCCGCCAGGATGAGGCAGATGATCGCCAGCGAGGCGACGATGGGGATACGGTAGAAAGGAGCGAGAAGCATCTTGGCGCCTACAAAGAGCAGCACGATGGACAGTCCAGGGCGCAGGTAGCGGAAGCGCAGCATGGCGCCGGCCAGGACGAAGTAGAGCGCCCGCAGCCCCAGGATGGCCATGATGTTGGAGGTGTAAACGATAAAGGCGTCGGTGGTAACGGCGAAAACGGCGGGGATGGAATCGACGGCGAAGAGCACGTCGATAGTCTCGATCATCAGCAGCACCAGGAGCATGGGAGTCGCCATGCGGCGCCCCTGGCGGCGCACGAAGAATTTTGAGCCCTCGTACTCGTCGGTGAAGGCGAAAAGTTTCCGCGCCCAGCGCAGCACGGGATTGCGCTCGGGATGAACTTCCTGTTCCTGGCGGACGAGCAGGCGCACACCGGTGAAAATAAGGAAGGCTCCAAACAGGTAGAGGATCCAGTGGAAGCGCGAGATGAGCGCGGCGCCGGCGGCGATGAAAGCACCGCGCATGATCAGCGCGCCGAGGATGCCCCAGTAGAGCACCTTGTGCTGGTTGCGCGGCGGCACACCGGCGGTAGAGAAAATCACCGCAAAGACAAAGACGTTGTCCATGGAGAGGGACTTTTCGAGGATGTAACCGGCCAGGAATTCCAAGGCGGGCTGCGGGCCGCGCCAGTAGTAGATGAACAGGTCGAATCCCAGCGAGAGAACGATCCAGACGGCGGTCCAGACCGCAGCCTCGCGCATGGAAACGGCGTGGGCGCGGCGGTGGAAGACACCCAGGTCGAGCGCCAACATGCCCAGCACCAGCACGGTAAACAATCCCGCGGCTGCCAGCTCGTTCATCGCGCGCCTGCCAGGCGGAAGATTCGAGAGGTGGAGGGCGCCTCCCGGAGCGCCGCGCCGGTGGGAAGGAGACAGTTCATCGAGTCGGATCAATCCGGCGGGACGAGGCCGCGCCGGTCCCGCCGCCGGGGCGCCTTGGCGGCGTCCCCACGAGATTATGGGGCGACAATCCCATCGTGTCGAGAGGCTATTTCGTGTGCGGGGAGTTGTCGAGCCGGTCGAGGGAAGCCAGGACGACGCGCCCCACGATAGTCAAGCTGATGGGGCTGCAATGCTCGACGGTGTCCTGGGCGGTATGCCAGAAGCTGTTGCCGGGGCCATAGTCGAAGTCAATGAGGTCGATCGCCGAAACCCCGGCGTTGAGAAATGGAACGTGGTCGTCGTCCACGGAGATCGGCCCGCCGTGAAAATAGCGGTGATAGCCCAGATCCTGAGCAGTTGAAAAGACCAGATTCGTCAGCCAGGGAGTGGAGCTTGCCTCGCGCTCGATCTGCAAGTGGGCGTCGCCGATCATATCCA
>JBJKQV010000393.1:0-6934 GCA_046704985.1 Terriglobia bacterium | reverse complement strand
GTCCCCATCATCACCCTGGTGGATACGCCGGGCGCTTACCCCGGCATCGGCGCCGAAGAGCGCGGGCAGGCGGAAGCGATTGCCTACAACCTGAAGGAGATTCCCAAGCTGCCGGTGCCCATCGTGGTGGTCATCCACGGCGAAGGGGGCAGCGGCGGGGCGCTGGCCATCGCCATCGGCGACCGCGTGCTGATGCTCGAAAACGCCACCTACTCGGTTATCTCGCCGGAAAGCTGCTCTTCGATTCTCTGGCGCGACTGGGACCACAAGCAGGACGCGGCGCGCATCCTGCGCCTGACCGCCCAGGACCTGCACCGCTTCGGAGTGGTGGACGTAATCGTTCCCGAGCCGGCAGGGGGCGCCCACGAAGACGGGGCGATTGCAGCCGAATCGCTCCGCGAGCGCCTGCGCGCGGCGCTCGGCGAGTTGGGAGCGCTCAAGCCCGAAGACCTGCTGCGCCGGCGGCACGAGCGCCTGCGCGCGCTGGTTACCTTTGCCAGCCAGGGTTAGAAGCTCGGGCGGCGCAGGCACCGTGATCAGCGTTATCATTCCTACCTACAACGAACAGACGAGCATCACGCAGGTGCTCGAGTGTCTGCGCGCGGCGCGGCCGAAACTGGAAGTCCTGGTGGCCGACGGCGCAAGCACGGATGAGACACGCGCCCGGGTGGAAGCCTTGCGCGCCGGCTACCCGCACCCCCTGCGCTGGCTCGACGCCGGCCGCCCCCGCTCCCATCAACTGAACGCCGCGGCCGCTGCGGCGCGTGGCGAGGTCTTGCTGTTTCTCTACGCCGACACCCGCGTGCCCGCCGGAACTCTTGCCGCCCTGGAAGTTGCGGCGCGGAATCCGTGCCTGGTGGGCGGAAACTTCGAATTGATTTTCAGCGGCCCTTCGGCGTGGAATCGCTTCTTCACCTGGGCTTACCACGTGCGCCGTCCTTTGGGAATTTATTACGGCGATTCCGGCGTCTGGGTGCGCCGCGAAGTGTTCGAAGGCATGGGCGGCTTCAAGCCTTTGCCCATCATGGACGACTACGAATTCGTCCGGCGGCTGGAACGATGGGGGAAAACCGCTTGCTTGCTGCCCGCGCTGGCGACTTCCGACCGCCGCTGGCGCCTGCAAGGGGTGGGCAAAACGTTGGCGAGCTGGATTTTGATTCAGGGCCTCTACTCCCTGGGCGTGCCGGCGCGCTACCTGGCGCGGCTCTACAAGCCCATCCGTGAGTCGCAGAGCAAATAGAAGGCGCCGCTTTCACTGGCCTTTTTCGGGCGGCGGCGGAGGCGGGGGCGGCCACCTTGGGGTGATGCGAAATTCGGTGCCGTCATTGTCGAAGACGAACCGCGATCCGACCAACGCGGTGGAAATGAAGGCGACGGCGGCGAATAGCGGAAAGATCAGCAGCAGTGGGATGATGACGAGCGCCACTCCCCTGACGCCGAGCGCATAACAGGCCCCCAGTAAAGCGCCGAAGCAGGCCACTCCCTTAAGCGTGGCATACCGGGTGTCTAATTTCACCCTGGTCCCGCAGGAGGGACACTTCGTTCGAGCTTTAACCTCTCTAGGCTGGAACTGGTAGTCGTACAACGGGCACGACGGCCAACTGAACAAGGTTCCCTCCGCGCACGGATGGAGCGTGCATGGCCTATAATGCCTCTTCAAGGAGGTTGTTTGCCCCCCGAACAGCAGATATACTGGCGGCATGGGATCACGGATTGTGGAAGCCGACTACGATAAGGGCGTGCTCAAGCCACGCGCACCCCTGGCGCTCCGTCCCGGAGAGCGCGTCCACCTCATCGTGATGCGGCAGGCAGACCCGAAGCGTTGGAACCTTTCTCGTCTGGCGCAAGGCCCGGGCCCCGATGAAGCCGCACTGGCGGAGCAGGGAATGGAGGGTTGGGTGGCGAACCTCGATGAAGAAGAGGATCGCCCGTGAAGAGGGGCGAGATCTGGTGGGCTGACCTTGGCCCCTATCGCCCGCGCGAGCAGACGGGACGCCGGCCGGTTGTGGTGTGGCAAAGCGATTTCCTGACCGCAGCGCTCCAATCCGTTCTAGTTGTACCTCTGACCACCAATATGAAACGGGCCAACCTGGCTGGCACGGCGCTCATTAGCGCATCGCCCGGCGGGCTGCCAGAAAACTCAGTCGCCCTCGCATTTCAGTTGCGTGCCATTCCAAAGTCGGCTCTCCGGGGGAAGGTCCGAGACCTAACCGAAGAGGAAACCAGCGAGCTCGAATTGGCCACGGACGAGGCGCTGGGGAGGGTCGAGCCGCAGCCCAAATAGCAACACCAAGCGACCGGTTCACACAGAGATTGGGCGAAGAGGCAGCGGGCGGATTCAATCATGGGCAATCCTCTCTATCGCGATTACGAGAAGCTGGTGGAAATCACCGTCCTGGGCAAGAAATTCATGGTGCCCGAGAAGAATCTCTGTCTGCGGGCGTTCCAATACATCAGCCCCGAAACCATTCCTTACGGGCGCTTCTGCTGGAACCAGGAATGCCAGCTTTGCCGGGTGAGCTACACCATGGCGGGGCAGGAGGGCTCGCCGCGGCCCATCCTGGCCTGCAAGGTGCTGGTGGCGCCGGGCATGGAAATCGTCGAGGTCTCGGAAGAATTGGACTGGAACCTGCGCGGGGTGCTCAAGCCTTCCACGCCGCGCCCGCCGCCGGAGTGACATGGGACGCCGCCACGAAAGCCTGATTCCGCTTTCCCGCCAGCACCACCACGCGCTGGTGCTGGCGTTCGTAATCCGCCGGCGTGACGGCTTGCAGCGCGGCGAGGCGGCCTGGCTGGAAGAGACCGCAGCGCGCGTGCGCGACGCCTACGCCGACGAGATGGCCGGGCACTTTGAGACGGAAGAGGTCGTGCTCTTTCCGGAAATGGAACGCTACCTGGGGAAGCTCGACCTGGTCGCCGAGCTTTGCGACGAGCATCGCGTGATCCGTGGAATGATCGAGACGGCCGCCGGCGCGCCGAGCATCCAGCTGTTTGACGATTTCGCCGCGCGCCTCGATGCGCACGTACACAAGGAAGAGCAGGGGCTATTTGCGGAGTTCGAAGCGCGCATGCCCGCCGCCGAGGCCCTGAAGCTGGGCCGCGAGATTGAAGCCCGCCTGACCCAGTCCTGCCCGCGTTTTGCTCGAGGCTGAAAACAAAAAGGCAAGCGATTCAGGCCAGGGCGCCGATGACGGCGCGCGTGAACTCGTCGGTGGAAGCCTGGCCGCCCACGTCGCGGGTGAGGAAGCGGCCTTCCTCGTAAACGCGCCGCAGCGCCGCGTCCAGGCGGTCGGCGGCATCCGGCTGGTCCAGATGGCGCAGCATGAGGATGCTGGAGAGAATGATGGCAGTCGGATTGGCGAGGCCCTTGCCGGCAATGTCGGGCGCCGTGCCGTGCACGGCCTCGAACAGGGCCACGTCGTCGCCGAAGTTCGCGCCCGGCACCACGCCCAATCCGCCCACCAGCCCCGCGCACAAATCCGAGACGATGTCGCCGTAAAGGTTTTCGAGCAGCAGCAGGTCGAACTGCTGCGGGCGCATCACCAGCTGCATGCAGCAGTTGTCGATGATGATCTCGCGGTATTCGACCTCCGGAAAGTCCTGCGCCACACGCCGCGCGCATTGCAGAAACAGGCCGTCGGAAAGCTTCATGATGTTGGCCTTGTGGACGGCGGTCACGCGCTTGCGCCCCGCGCGGCGCGCGTGTTGGAAGGCAAAGCGCGCGATGCGCGTGCAGGCTACTTCGGTGGCAATCTTGAGGCTTTCCACTACACCTTCCACTACCACGTGCTCGAGCCCCGAATAGAGTCCTTCGGTATTCTCGCGCACGATGATCATGTCCACGTCCGGAAAGGGCGTGCGCAGGCGCGGCAGGTTACGGACGGGGCGGAAGTTGGCGTAGAGCGACAGCAGCTTGCGCAGCGCTACGTTGATGCTGCGATGGCCGGAGCCGATGGGCGTGGTGATGGGACCTTTCAGGCCCACGCGCGTCTTCAGCAGGGAAGTCACCACGGGATCGGCGGGCAAGTCTTCGTGCCGCGCACCCACGATGGTTTCGGTCTTCTGCTCGTCCCAGGCCACGTCCGCGCCCGCCGCCTCCAGAACGCGCACCGCGGCCGCAGCCACTTCCGGGCCGATGCCGTCGCCGGGGATCAGGGTAACGTTGGGCGCCATGTCCGTCCGCGTTGAGTCCGCGCTCTCGCAGGGAACTTCCATTTTAACCCAGGCGGGCGATTTCGCCCACTGCGGCGTCGCGGGGAAGCTATTGTTTCTTGGTTTCCTTGGCGGGGCCGGCGAAAATCTTGTCCACGAAGTCGAGGGAGCCCGAGCCGTTGATTTCCACGCGCGAGCCGCTGGCGGAAACCTGGAGGGTTTGGACGAAGGCCTCCAGGCCCGTGCCCAGGCGCTGGTAATCGTTGCCGGTCGCGGCCTGCCAGGCGTTGACAATCCGGGCGATGGTGGTGGCGTCCTGATCGTTGTCGCACACCACCGACATGTGGGCGGTGAAGCCGTCGCCCCAATCGATGCGGTAGAGCACCGCGCGCACGGGGGTGAGCAAGGCTTTGGGGTCAATGGTCAGGTGCGTGCCCGCCGCCAGCCAGGGAGCGGCGCGATTGGCGGCCGCCGCGCCGGTGGCCATGCCCCATTGCGGCGCCGTGCCTTCCATCTCGCTCTCCCAGTTGACGAACTGGGCGTTGGAATCGAGCGCCGGCTTCTGGCCCGCCAGGACGTCGACCATCGCCTTGATGTCGTGCAGGCGGCCGAAGATGGCCGACGAGGAACTGAGGAAGGCGAAGAAAAGGTCGCGGCGGGTTTCCCCCGAGCCGAAGGGATAGAGGTCGTACCCGCCGTAGCGCTGATAGGCGAGCTTGTGGCTCTGAAAATACTCGTGAATGTGGTCGGGGTCGAAAGTTCCCCACGCCAGGCCGAAAAAGCCGGCGAGGTCTGAAGGGTCGCCGCGCCATCCCAGGGTAACTTCGGTCACGTCCTTATCCGGGTTGGTGCCCATGGCGCGCAGGAAATCCTCGAAGTTGCTCATCTGGGGAGGGAGCAGGCGAACCTTGATGGCGTTGAAGTTCGGCAGAGTGCGCAACTGGGTGAGATTGGAGTAGGCCAGCTGCGAGGTGTCGGCCGGAAAAGTGGAAAGCGCGTCGCGCGCGGCGCTTTGCGCGCGCAGGCCTGCCGGCGCCAGCAGCGTGGCGGCCAGCAGGACGATTCCGGACAATCTGAATCTCCAGCCCCAGCGGGTCATGTAGCCTTGGATGCCGGCGGGCAGGGAAGGGCTGGCCCCGTGCCGGGGCTTGTGGCCTCCTTGCCGCGCCGCGAATGCCCATCCTACGCTGCTAATTGCGCGTCCTGCAAGGACTTGCGCGCTACCACGGGCGCTTGATTTTTTGCGCGGCGCTATGATAGCTTAAGAAGTGAGCTACGGGAAAGGATGGATCATGGAAACTGTTGCCGAGAAGAAGCAGTCGGGTTCGCACCTGGAGCTGACGCCCAAGGCGGTGTCCAAGGTGAAGGAAATCATCGCCCAGCAGACTCCCCAGCCTCTGGGGCTGCGGGTTTCGGTGGTCGGTGGAGGGTGCTCGGGGTTCTCCTATCAGATGAACTTCGAAAACGAGACCAACCCCATTGACAAAGTCTACGACTTCGAAGGTCTCAAGGTTTTTGTGGACCAGGCGTCCTTGATGTACCTGAAGGGCACCAAGGTCGATTACGTTGAGAGCCTGGAAGGTGCGGGCTTCAAGTTCGACAACCCCAACGTCAAGACCACCTGCGGCTGCGGCAGTTCGTTCAGCGTCTAAAGCGGCTGCACCCATTTCCCCCCGGCCGGCTCGCCGCTGGCGAGCGCCGGGGGTTCGTGTCTTTGCCTGCCCTCCCCGCCTCATGCCTCCAACCAGAAACATGCTCACGCCAAGGCGCGAGGCGCCAAGCGACGCCACGCGGTCGAAGGCCTTCCTCGGCGGTTCTTTGCGTCTTGGCGCCTTGGCGAGAGGATGTTCTTGTCTTTGGCGCCCAATTCCAGCTTTCGCATGGAGGCTCGGTTATAATCTAGGCGCGTTGAGGGAGGAGCGAGGCAAGGGCGGACGATGAAGATCGCACTGGCGCAGATCAACACCACGGTGGGGGATTTCACCGGCAACCTGGCGCGCATGCTGAAGTCAGCGCGCGCGGCGGCGGAGCGGGGAGCAGAGATGGTAGTCTTCCCGGAGCTGGCGCTGTGCGGCTATCCGCCCCGCGACCTGGTGGAGCGCCCGGAATTCGTGCGTCGCGCGGAAGAGGAGCTTGAACGCTTGGCGCGGCGACTGCCGCCGAACCTCGCGGCTGTGGTGGGCACGGTGCGCCGTTCGCGCGCCCGGGAAGGCAAGCCGGTGACCGATGCGGCGGCGCTCGTGGAAGGCGGAAGCGTCCGCTTTGACTACGCCAAAATCCTCCTGCCCTTCTATGATGTCTTCGACGAGTCGCGCTACTTCGAGCCCGGGCGGGACTTGGGCCTTTTCGAGCGCGGCGGCACCAAGGCCGCGCTCACGGTTTGCGAAGACATTTGGAACGACAAGCACTTCTGGAAGAAGCGCTACTACCGGCGCGACCCGGCGGCCGAAGCGGTGGCGGCGGGCGCCCGGCTGTTGATCAACATCGCTTCTTCGCCTTACAACACCCAGAAGATCCAGGTGCGGCACGACATGCTCCAGACTATCGCGCGCGAGCACGGCGTGGCGATCGTCTACGTCAACCACGTAGGCGGGAACGACCAGCTGGTGTTTGACGGTTCGAGCATGGCCTTCAACGCTCGGGGCGAGCTGTGCGCGCGCGCCCGGTCGTTCGAGGAAGACCTGGTGATGTTCGACACGGCGGCGCCTGCGCCCCAAGCCGCGGAGATTCGCGCCGCGCCCGCCGGCGAAGTTGAGGAGGTTTGCCGGGCGCTGTGCCTGGG
>JBJKQV010000392.1:0-5959 GCA_046704985.1 Terriglobia bacterium | reverse complement strand
GCTGGGGGAGAGTTGTCGTGGGGGGCGAGAGCGGCGAGGGGCACGTGACCTTTGAGGTGCTCACCGAAATAGGGCGCGTCGTGCGCGCGGAGCTGGCGCGCCCGGTGGTGGAATCGCGCTGGGAACTGCTGGAGCTGCGCACCAGCGGCCTGAGCCTGGAGGATATCTTCCTCAAGCTCACGACGCACGACCTGACCGAGCAGCCCGCCGAGCCGGCCGCCCAGATCTCCGTCGAGTAAGCCGGCGTCCTGCGCCGGCCGCGCCCCACGCGCGGGCGCCGCAGATTTTGGAAACCCCGAGAAGAGGGAACTGTCTATGCGAAACATCCTGGCCGTGGCGGGGAAGGAACTGCGCTCTTACTTCCATTCCCCCATCGCCTACCTGGTGCTCACCGTCTACTCGCTGGTCTGTGGATTCGTCTTCTACAGCTACACGGCCGTGTACATCAACAACGCTTTCCGCATGCAGATGATGGGAGGCGCGGGGGCGCCCAACTTTACCCTCAACGCCTACATCATCCGGCCCATGCTGGAGGGGTTCCTGCTCGTGGTGCTGCTGTTCCTGGCGCCCTTGCTCACCATGCGCCTGTACGCGGAAGAGAAACGCTCCGGCACCATCGAGCTGCTGCTTACCTCGCCGCTCACCGACCTGCAGATTATCCTGGGGAAGTTCCTGGGCGTGATGACGCTCTACGCGGCGCTGGTGGCGATCACCTTCCTCTACATCGGGCTGCTGTTCATTTACGGCAATCCCGACGCCAAGCCGCTGATCGCCAGCGCCCTGGGCATGCTGCTCTACGGCGCGGCGCTGCTCGCCATCGGCATGTGGATCTCCACCTTCACACGCAACCAGATCATCGCCGGCGTGGTGACCATGGTGGTGTTGCTGCTGCTCTACGTGCTGGTGTGGGTGCGCAACTACTCGCCGGGAACGGTCGGGCAGTTCATCGGCGGTCTGTCGTTGTCGGAGCACATGGAAAACTTTGCCAAGGGGGTGATTGACCTTTCCGACCTGGTCTATTACCTCTCCATCGTGGTGCTGGGCGTCTTCCTGACCGCGCGCTCGGTAGACGCGCTGAAAGGGAGGGGCTAGCCATGGCCTGGAAGAAACGCCTGCACAGTTCGGGAGGCCGGCGGTTTCTGGCGGGAGCCAACCTGCTGGTCTATACGGTCGTGGTGGTGGCTATCATCGTCATGGCCAACGTGGCCGTCCGCCGTTACGCCGACCACCGCTGGGACCTGACCCCCAACAAGCAGTTCAGCCTCTCGCCGCAGTCGCGCAAGATCGTCAAAGAGCTCAAGAAGGACGTCACCATCTACTCCTTCAACCGCCAGGCGGGTGGGCAATCGTCGCGCGACCTGCTGGACCTTTACTCCGACGCCTCGCCGAAGGTGAGCGTACGTTATGTCGACCCCGACCGCGACCCGGCGCTGGCCCGCCAGTACGACGTGCACACCTACGGCACCATCATCGTCAGCTCGGGCGAGCGGCACTACCAGGCGCAGGGCGCCGACGAGGAGGGGGTGACCAATGCCCTCATTCACCTGCTGACCGGCCAGAAGAGCGTCTATTTCCTCCAGGGCCACGGTGAGCGCGAGCTATCGGGCACCGGCCGCGAAGGGTTCAGCGATCTGAAGAAGGCTTTCGGCAACGAGAACTACCAGGTCAAGACCTTGACCTTGCTCCAGGCGCAGAAGATTCCCGCCGATTGCGCGCTGCTGGTCATCGCCGGGCCGCGCACCGATTACCTGCCCACGGAAACCGCGCTGATCGACAAGTACGTGGCCGACGGCGGGCGCCTGCTGGTGATGCTGGACGCGGGCACCGACCTGCCCAACCTCGACAAGCTGCTCGCCGGCTGGGACATCACTCCCAAGAACGATCTGGTGATTGACACCAACCTGATGGCGCAGCTGGCGGGGGCCCAGCCCACCATGCCTTTGATCCTCCAGTACGGCGCGAGCCCCATCACCGCGCCCCTGAAGCGCTCCGCGACGCTCTTTCCCTTCACCCGCTCCTTCGTGACGGGCACGGGGTCGGGCGTGGCCACCGACGCCCTTTGCCGCACCAGCGAGCAGAGCTACGGCGTGGCGGGCTTCAATCCCAGCATGCACGAGGTGCGCTTCCGGCCCGGCAAGGACTACAAGGGCCCGCTGACGGTGGCGGTTTCCGCCACCCTCAGCCCGCCGGAGGGAAGCGCCGCCGCTCACAAGCCCGAGGGACGCGTGGTGGCGACGGGGACCTCTCTTGTGGCCGCCAACGTTTATTTGAACGAGGTCGCCAACCGTGATTTGGTGATGAACATGGTGAACTGGCTTACCTCGGAAGAGAATCTGATTTCTATCCGGCCCAAGCAGCACGAGAAGCAACATTTGAACATGACCGCGGAGCAGATGCGCCGCGTGCTCTTTCTGGGCGTGTTCGGTCTGCCCCTGGTGATCATTGTGCTCGGCGTGGGGGTGTGGTGGGGGCGGCGATGAAGCGCCAATACCTGAGGACGCTGGTGGCGATCGTGCTCCTGGGGGCGCTGTGGGGAGGGTTCGTCCTTTACAGCCGGCACAAAAGCCACGAGCCCGCCAAGAAATCGAAGCCGGCGGATAAACTCCTGTCCCTGAGTAGCGCGCAGATCTCTTCTTTCAGGCTGGAGCGGCCCGGCAGCCCGGCGCTGGTCTGCCAGCGGGAGAGCGGCAAGTGGGCGATCGTCAAGCCGCTCGCCGTGCCCGCCAGCCCGACGGCCGTGGGTTCGCTTCTGGACGCCTTGACGGGTGCCACGGTCGAGGAGGTGATCGACACCCATCCCGCGGACCTGAAGCCTTACGGGCTGGCCGAGCCGGTAGAAACCGTGGAAGTGACCTCGGACGCCCAGCCGGCGCGTTTTGCCTTGCACCTGGGCGAGAAGACACCCACCGGCGGCGGTGTGTACGCGCAGGTGGAGGGCCGGAAGCAGGTCGTCAAGGTCAACGTGAGCCTTCTGGATGCGCTCAAGAAGAGCGTTTTCGACTTGCGCGACCGGCGCGCCGTCACCCTGACCACCGACCAGATCCAGCGCATCGACGTGAGCGGCCCCGGCGCCAGCTTTACGCTCATCAAGAATCCCGACGGGGTGTGGGACCTGGACCTTCCCCCCAGCGTGCGCGCCGACCGCTTCGCCGTCGACAACCTGGTCAGCACCCTGCACAACTTGAAAATGCAGAGCGTGGTGGCGGAAAAGAAACAGCGCGAGGCGGCGTACGGGCTCGGGTCCCCCGCGATGTCCATCGCCCTGGGCGGCCCCGGCGCCAGCCAGATTCTGCAGCTGGGGAGGAAGACAAAGGCTCCCGGCGGCGGCGAGCGCTATTACGCCGTCAACTCCCAACTGGCGCCGATCTTCACCGTGGATTCTTCTTTGTTCACGCAGTTCGACAAGAAACCCGCCGACCTGCGCGACAAGCAACTGTTCTCCTTCTCCGTTCTCACCGTCCAGCACGTGGACCTGGTCACCCCGCACGGCCACCACATTTTCAACCGCGAGAAGGGCAAGTGGAAGCAGACCGTGCCCTCCGCCAAGAGCGAGGACAGCAGCAAGATGCAGGACCTCCTCTACGCGCTCAGCGACCTGAACGCCCAGTCATTCCCATCGGGACTCAGTGTGTCCGCGGCGGGGCTGAGCAAGCCTGCTTACACCTTCACCGTCGCTTACGGCGACAGCGGGAAGACGCAGACGGTTGAGATCGCCCGCGTGAAGGGACACCTCTACGCCCGCCGCTCGACCGACCCGCTGCCCTGCGAGCTATCCAAAGACGCTTTGAAGGACTTTGAAAAAGACCTGAAGGCCCTGTAGCGCTGCCCTTTAAGGCAGCACCCTGAAAGCGCCACGCGCAGCCGTTTGCTTGCGCCGCGCGACGGGGCTGGCGCGCCGCTACTTGTTCTTCCACACCGGCTTGCGCTACTCGATGAGGGCGCGCAGGCCTTCCTGGGAATCTTCCAGCTCGAACAACTGATTCAGGTAGATGTTTTGGGAATGCTTGAGGGCCTGTTCGAAGGGCAGCCAGGTGCCCTCAAAGATCACGCGCTTGAGCAGGCCCAGGACGGGGGCGCTCTGGTCGGAGATGCGCTTGACGATGGCGTCCACCGTTTCCTGCAGCTGCGGGCGCGTCACCACGCGGTTGACCAGCCCCATGGCCAGCGCCTGCTGGGCGCTGATCGTGTCGCCGGTCAGCAGCAGCTCCATGGCGCGCCGCGGCCCGATCACGCGCGGGTAAACGACCGCCCCCAGGGGCGGGAAGACGCCCAGTTTGATTTCCGGCTGCAGGAAGCGCGCCTGGTCGGTGGCGATCACCAGGTCGCAGAACGCCGCCAGCTCGCACCCGCCCGCCGAAGCGATGCCGTCCACGACGGCGATGACGGGCTTGGAGATTTCCATCATGGAGCGGAAGACGCGGTGGAAGGCGTCGAGCATCTGGAAGACCAGCTGGTTCGTATACCCTTCCGCGCCCACTCCCGCCGAAAAGTACCCCTCGCACTCGGGCGCCGAGTCGAGGACGATCAGGCGCACGTCGTCACGGGAGTTCAAACTCTCGATGGCGCGCGCCATCTCGCTGAGCATCTCCATGTTCATGACGTTCTGCTTGGGGCGCGCCATGGTCAGGTGCGCCGCCGCGCCCGAGTCGTCCCAGCGGATGAACTTGAACCCCTCTTCTTCGTCCTCTTCCTTGCCTTGGTTCTTGGGAACGGGTTCGTCGGCCATGAGTGCCTCCGGGATGCCGCGCGGCAGCGCGCACGGCAGATAATGTTAAACGCCTTCCAGGTCCAGCGCCATCCCCAATCCTCCGGAAACGCACAGGGTGGCGAGTCCGCGGCGGGTGCGGCGCTTCTTCATTTCGTGCAGCAGGGTGACGGTGATGCGCGCCCCCGTGGCGCCGATGGGATGGCCCAGGGCGATGGCGCCGCCGTTGACGTTCAAGCGCTCGCGGTCGAAGTGCAGGTCGCGGTCGCAGGCCAGCACCTGGGCGGCAAAAGCTTCGTTCAGCTCCACCAGCCCGTAATCTTCGAGCTTCCCCCCGGTCTTGGCCAGCAGCTTGCGCACCGCCGCGACCGGCCCGATGCCCATGCGCCGCGGGTCCACGCCCACGATCGCGTAGTCCACCACCCGCGCCAGGGGCTGGACCTTGGCGCGCTTCAGGCGGTTTTCGGAAACCAGCACCAGCGCCGCCGCGCCGTCCGTGATGCCGGAGGAATTTCCCGCCGTGATGGTGCCGGTTTTGGAGAAGACGGGCTTGAGCTTGGCGAGCCCCGCCGCCGTCGAGTTGAAGCGCGGGTGCTCGTCGGTTTCAAAAACCCGCTCGCCCTTCCGCTCCTTCAGGGTGACGGGGACGATTTCGTCTTTCAGCCGCCCCGCCTCGATGGCGCTCTGGGCGCGCTGCTGGCTGAGGAGCGCGTAGGCGTCCTGCTCCTCGCGCGGGATGTGGTATTCCTCCGCCAGAAGCTCCGCCGTCTCGCCCATGATCATTTGCGCCAACGGGCAGAAAAATCCGTCGCGATACATGCCGTCCACCAGTTGCTGATCGCCCAGGCGCGCTCCCCAGCGCAGCGATTCCACATAGTAGGGAAGCCGGCTCATTGATTCCGTGCCGCCCGCCAGGACCACTAGCGCGTTGCCCAGCAGAATCTCCTGGTAGCCCAGGGCCAGCGACTTCATCCCCGAGGCGCAGGCCTGGTTGACCGTGTAAGAGGGCACGCTCGTGGGGACGCCGGCGCGCACCGCGATCTGGCGCCCGGGGTTCGGTCCGCTGGCCGCCTGGCGCGCGTGGCCGAAAATGGCTTCGTCCACTTCCTCCGGCGCGACGCCCGCGCGCTCCAGCGCCGCCTGCGCCGCCAGCAAGCGCAGCTTGAACTGCCGGGCCACCTCCCCGCGAATGGCCCACACCGGCCCATCAAACTCCCCAGCCTTGTCCAGCGCCAGGTCCAGCCCCACCAGCCC
>JBJKQV010000391.1:0-9015 GCA_046704985.1 Terriglobia bacterium | reverse complement strand
GGTTTGGGTATGGCGCGGGCGGATAAGCAGCTATCATGGCGCCCTGGTGGGCGCACCAGGGCGCATCCCTTCAAATCCTTCGAGAGCAGTCCCGCTGCATGGAGATTTCGGCGCGGTCCCTCAGGGGCCGTCGGTGGAGTGCGGCTGGGATGCGGAATCCGGTTGCTTTGGGGGCGGGTCGCCGCCCGAAGGTGAGTTGGATGAGGAGCTGCTCTCAGCGGGTGCAGAGGCCAAGCCGGGCGGCAAGGGGTGGGGGCCGAGTCCCAGCTTCATGAGTGTTTTGGCCTCCGGCAACCCCGTCGCGTCGAACCCGTTGGCCTGCTGAAAGCTGCGCATGGCGGCGCGCGTCCTCTCGTCCCAGCGCCCCGACGGCTTGCCGTCCAAGTAACCCTTCTCGATCAGGGCTCCCTGGATCTGTTCGATGCGCTCCCGGTGCATGTGCAAGTGCGCCAAGTGGTAGCGGTAGCGGGAGTAGTGGCGGCGCCGGTAGTGGCGCCGGTGAACAGTCTTGCGCTTGTGCGTGCGCGGCGCAGCAGGGCTGGCCAGCAGCCCGGCGGGCAGAACCCAGAGGACCCCCAGGAAAGCGAGCAGTCCTCCGCGCATTATTCCTCTCAAGTTCATGCGAATTAAGGTCTCAATTCCTCACGGGAGCCGGTCCGCGAGGAAGAGGGTGGTGTAACTGTGCTCGCCGGTGCGCCGCGCGATGAGGAAAAGCACGTCACTGCCGGATTTCAACTGCGTCTGCCAGTGCTGGAAGTCGTCGAGCGACTTCACGGGCTGGCGATTGACGCTCAGGATGACGTCGCCGCGCAGCACTCCCAGATCGGAAGCAAAGCCCGTGGGGTCGGTCGAGCTCACCAGCACGCCTTGCGGAGCGCTCAGGTGGAGCTGCCGGGCGATGTCCTGGGCCTGCGCCGCGGGAAGCGCCTTGACGGTCACCCCCAGCACGCCGCCCTGGGGCTTGGCCTGTTCCCCGCCCCCCTGGCTCTGCGCATCGCCGCGCATGGAGGCGATCACCTGGCTGCGGTCGCCAACCACGACCTCGGTCGAGAGCGGCTTGCCGTTGCGCAGTAATCCCAGCTTCAGTTTGTTGCCCACTTGCGTATCGGAAATGACTCCCACCAGGTCGTCGCCGTTGCGGATGGGCTTGCCGTCCACGGAGACGATGACGTCGCCCATCTTGACGCCCGCGCGCTCGGCGGGGCTGCCCTGCTCGACCCCGTCCACCACCACCCCGTGGTCGGCGCCAAACATGTGCAGCTTGACGGGATTGTTCTCGTTGTGGAAGGTGACGCCGATGGCCCCGCGCCGCACGCTTCCCGTCGAGATGATGGCGTTATAAATCTTGCGCGCCGTGTCGGAAGGGATGGCAAAGCCCACGCCGTCGGAGCTGCCCCGGCGCGTGGCAATGGCGGTGTTGATGCCGATTACCTGCCCCGCCATGTTCACCAGCGGCCCGCCGCTGTTGCCGGGGTTGATGGCCGCATCGGTTTGCAGAAAGCGCTTGAACTGCCCTTCCGGACCGCCCTCGATGCTCCTCCCCTTGGCGCTGATGATGCCCGCGGTGACGGTGGATTCCAGGCCGAAGGGACTGCCGATGGCCAGCACCCAGTCGCCCACGCGCATGGAGCCCGAATCGCCCATCTGCGCGGTGGACAGCGAATGCCCGGCTTCAATTTTGATCACCGCCAGGTCCGTCAGCTTGTCGGTGCCGATCACCTTGGCCTCGTAACCCGCGTCGTTGTCGTCGCCGTGCAACTGCACGCGGATGCGGTCCACGGGGCGATCCATTCCGTCCTGCATGATGACGTGATAGTTGGTGAGGATATAGCCGTGCCGGTCCAGAATCACACCCGAGCCCAAGCTCTGCTGGCGAAAGTCGTGCGGGGCACTATTGGGTCCCTCAAACTGGAAAAGGTGGTCGAAGAAATCGCCCAGGGGAGAATCCTGGGGAGCGTGGAAATCCCGCCGCGAGATATGGATGGTGGTCACGGTATTGATATTCACCACCGCCGGTTCGAGCTGCGCCGCAATGCGGGCAAAGGAATTGGAAAGCTCCACGGGCGAAGGATCGGTGAGCAGGGCGGCTCCGGGAGCACCCCCCACGCCTCGTGCGGCGCGAACCCCGTGCGAAATCACCGTCCCGATCAGGATGCCGATGCCCAGGGTCGCCGCCACCACCAGGGCCGGCACGACCCGGTTCTTCTCCCAACTCATGTTTCTTTCACCCCGTCCGGCGCCCTCAGCATCCGGCACGCGACGTTCTGGCCTGATTATACAACGGTTTGAGACGCCCCCCCAAAAGCTAAGTTTCGCTCCTGAGGGCGCCGCAGCGGCCGGCAGGGCCGGCGCCTGGCCGGCCCCGCCTCCGTGCAGGACGGCGGCCTTAGCCCTTGGAGTGCTTGAGGTCGGCCTTGGCTTGCCGTTTGCCCTTCTTGGCCGCCGATTTGGCTTTCACGTCGGGTTTGAGGGCGTGAATGGCCTTCCCCAGGCTGTCGCCGCTGGTCATTTTGTTTTTCAGGTCCTGGAACGGAATGCCCAAGTTGTGAGAGACGTGCACTGCGGCAACAAAAAGCCCCAGGTTTTTGAAGCCGCTCGCGGCATCCGTCAGGCTCATGCCCTTGGGGAGCATTGAGCCCAGCCTTTCCTGAAGGGTTGAGTTCAGCTTGGTGTTGGAAGAAAGCAGCGAGGTGGGGCTTTTGCCCGAAATCTTGGGCGACGTCGCCGGCTTCATCATCGGCGACTGATGGTCGCCCATCATGCCGCCGTGGCTCATATTTCCGCCGCGGCCCATGCCGGAATCAGGGCCCATTCCGCTCCTGCCCATGCCCATCCCCGAGCCGCCCATGGGCGGCCCGCCGCCGTGCCCGCCCCCGTGCTGGGCAAAGACCGGAAACGCGCTGAGAGACAAAGCCACCGCCAAGGCGGTGAGATAGCTCACCCATCGCTTGCACATATGAGACCTCCTGTAAAATAAAGTGCCCTTGGGCGGCCGCGGGCGGAGTTATTTCCGCCGCGCCGTCCGGATCATGTGCCCGACATCAAAACCGATTCCGAAACTAAAAGTATTCAAATCGTACGCGACGCTGCGCGAATAGCCCGCTTCCAAATAGGCGTAGCGCAACACGTCGGCCGAAATCCAAAGTGATCCGCCGTTGTCGCTTACCAGGCTGGGCCCGCCGATGGTTTCGGCGGCGGTTGCAAACGCCCCGCGCCGGCCTCGCTGGGCGCCCTGACCTGCCAGGGCGTTGACCTGCCCTCTTCGTATCAGCCGGCTATAGACCTTCTGCGTGCCGGAAGGGATCACGTCGTACAAGGACGCCCCGACTTGCACCATGGGAAGGATATTGCGCGTGACGCCGCCTTCCAGATGGGTCACGGTGCCCAGCGTCGTGAAGGGGCGCGTAAAGAAGTGGGTATTGGAAACCGTGTTGGCCACGCCGATGTTCGCGAACGGCGTAATGTTCACGACGGGAATCTTCTTGTCAAAGTGGTTGTTCCAATCAAAGGTCCCTCGGCCGGTGCTGAAGCCCATATCCGTGTTGCCGGTGGGAACGGTTCCGGTCAGCGAGGTCGAGTAATTGAGCAGGGGATTGTTGTAGGTCAGCCGCAAGACGACGTAGGCGTCGCCCACGCCGCTGCCGGAGGTGTACCCGCTGGCCACGGAGGTGCTGGAGGGGTGCGCGAAGTAAACCGGAATGCCGACATCCACGCCCAGGTGCTTGTTGAAGTCGTAGCCGACGGTCGTGTCGAGCATGTAGACCTGCCCGAGCGAGTTGGAGCTGCCCCACAGGCTTTCGTAAAAGCTGAAGCCTTTGGCGGGATTGGGAGTCTTGTCGGCACGCTGTTCGGCCCGCATCGGCGCCGCGCAAATCAGCAGGCTTGCCAGAACGGCCAGATAGGTCACTCGCTGTCGCATCGCTTGCCTCCCTCCCGATTCGATTCACTCACCGTTTCGGGAGTTGTCACCCGCTAAACTCGGGCCGGGGGAACATGCCGGCGCAGACATAATGGCAGGCGCCACACTTCCCCTGTGCGAAGTAAGGCAAACCGCGTGCCAAAGCTCCCTCCACTCTCGCGGGAACCACATAAGCTGCCTGGAATCAATTAAATGTAGAGACAACTGGGAGAGGCATAATTCCAAGATTCAAAATGGCTGCGGTAATAGACGCTCTGCTGCGGAAAAATCTACGCGCTCCGGCCACGGGTGCGCGCAGAGCTTCAACTCTCGACCGGCGAGGGCGGCGCCACGCCCCACAGCTCCGAGACGATCATCCCCACCAGCACCAGGACGCTGCCCAGCAGCGCCTCAGCGCCCAATCGTTCGCCCAGCACCACCCGCGAGGTGAGCGCGGCAAAGACCGGCTCCAGGGCAAAGATCAGCGCCGTGTGCGCGGGAGGGGTGTACTTCTGCGCCCAGTTCTGCACCGAGAAGGCAAAGCCCGTGGCAAAGACCGCCGTCACCACGATGGCAGCGCCCAAGCCCAGCGTCCAATGGAAGCGCAGGTTGCGGTCGAGCGGCAGGGCCGCCAGCGACAGCACGCCCACCGTCATCACCTGCACAGGCACCAAATCCTGAAAGGCGTGGCGGCGCGTGTAGACGCCCACCAACACGATGTGGAACGCAAAAGAGGTGGCGCCGATGAGCGTGTAAACGTCGCCGCGGTTGACGGCGCTGAACCCCGAGGGCAGGACCAGGAAATAGAGTCCTGCGGCGCCTAGCAGCGCGCCGGCAAAATTCGCTCCCGTCATCCTCACCCCGCGCAAGGTGAGGATGAGCGGGACCAGAATCACGCTCGAGCCGGTGATGAAGGCAGACTTGGACGGGGTGGTGTAGAGCAGCCCGTAGGTCTGGCAGATGTAGCCGGCAAAAAGGAAGAGGCCCAGTACCAGCCCGGGGAGCACGGCCCGGCGGTCGAGCCCGCGCCAGTTCAGCACCACAAAGAGCAGCGCCCCGGCGAGCAGAAACCGCACCGCCATGAAGGCCAGGGGTGAGGCCTCCGCCAAGGCTCCCTTGACGATCACGAACGTCGAGCCCCAGATGAACGTGATGGTAACCAGCAGCGCTTCGGCTTTCTTGCGTTGGTTCACGCCAATCAATTCTCCGGGAAAAGGCAATGGCGGGACGGTCGCGCCCGCCGCAACGGTGATGATAACCCAAACCTCGCTTTCCGTCAGCGGCGGAGGGTGCTCGCTTCCCTGCTGCCTTGCGCCCTCCGCGCAAGCTTTTGACGGCGGGCGGCGGTTTGGGTATAACCCTCGTTGGGCCCCGGGCGGCTGGAGGGCTCGAAATCCGCCTCAAGGAGGACTTATGCGTACTGTTGGAAAACTGAGCGCTTTCGTTGTCGTCGCCCTCGCCGTCGCGGCCGGGGCGGCCCGGGCGCAGCTCGTCAAAGAATTCAACCCGCCTCCCGGGCGGTGCTGTCTGGTGTTCGACGCCCGAGCGCTGGCCGACCACCTTCAGGATTGGAACCAGTTGGGCCGCTATCACGCCGACGATCTGAAGTTGGAGGCGCAAGGCCCGGTCGCCGGGCGGGTCGTCTTTATGGGCGACTCCATCACCGACATCTGGCCGCTGGCCAAATACTTTCCGGGCAAACCCTACGTGAACCGCGGCATCAGCGGGCAGACCACCGAGCAGATGCTGGTGCGCATGTTTCCCGACGTGATTGACCTGAAGCCCGCGGCGGTGATCATCCTGGCGGGAACCAACGACATCGGCCAGACCACCGGCGCGGTGACGGCTCGCATCATCGAAGAAGATCTCACCGCCATGACCGAGCTGGCGCGCGCCCACCACATCCGGGTGATTCTCTGCACGCTCACGCCGGTCAGCGATTACGAAAAGGTGCCGCAGACCGGGCGCCGCCCGCCCGCCGACATCCTGGAAATCAATGCCTGGATCAAGGACTACGCCCGCCGCGAGCACTTGACGCTGGCCGATTACTATTCCGCCGTGGTGGATGCGAAGGGCTTTTACACCAAGGGCGATTCCTACGACGGACTGCACCCCAGCGCCCAGGGCTTTGGAAAGCTGGCGCCGGTGGCCGAGGCCGCTATCGAGAGGGCGCTGCGCGGGGACGCGCCGTAGGCCGCGCGCCGCTGAAAAGGCAAGTTTTGGGGCAGAGCGGCGGCGGCCGGCCCGGCGCGCCGCGGCCCGGGGCCCGTGTTATAATCGCCCTATGGCTGACGACCACATCGAACAGCGCATGAACTTCATCGTCGAGCAGCAAGCCCAATTCGCCGCTGATATTCAGCAGTTGAAAGAGCGGCAGGCTGACACCACGAAGATGATTGCCCAATTGGTGGATGTCACCATGTCGCTGGCTCACCACGGCGAAGAAACCGACCGGCACCTGCGCGATCTGGGTCAGGAGACCGACCGGCGCATTCGCGAACTAGTCGCCTCGGGAGAACACACCGACCGCCGGCTCGACGCGCTGATTGATACCGTGGACAAGCTGGCGCGCCGCAACGGCGGCAACGCTTAGCCGCTCGTACTGTGGACCTTCGATGAGCTGCTACTTGCTCTTGGCCTCGCGGATCCCTTCGACAACTCTGAAGAAATCCTTTGCGTGCTCACGCGGACCCGAGTACTCACCCCTCCACTCGGCATTGAAAAGCAAACAGGTGATGTCCTCTGTGCGTGTCAACGGAAATGACGCGGTGTAGCACCACGCGTCTCCAGCGTGTGCCCTGACAGCATACGGTCCCACCACCACCATCCCACCCGTGATGGGATCCGATCGAAACAGGTCTGCCTCCGCTCTTAATCCTTCACCAAGCCCCTGCAGATCATCCTGCGGCGACTTGTGGGGCATCGTTTCGCGGCCGAAGGACATGTACGCCCAAGCGGGGTGACGAACGCAGAATCCACATGTCAGCCAGCGAGTGAAAGACAAGTCCGGTCCCGCGTCCCAGGAGGGAACGGTCACCATCCAGCCGCGCGGCATGGGCACGACCTTGCCCCGATACAACACGCCCTGCCGGTGCCACAGATATTCGCCCTGCGCGGCCAGCCAAGGCCAGAAAGCTCCTGCCAGCACCACGACGGCAGTGACGGCAAGACAAATGCGGGATTTCCTGGAAATCCTCAAGGTGCCAGACTCCGGGGACTCGTGAGGGGGATAGGGTCTTTGCTTGGCTCGGCGTACGAACTCGCGCCTACCGCGCCGGCTGGCCGCTCAGTTCCAGCAACTCGGCGTCGGTGAGTAGCCGGTCCGACTGCTTGGCGCGCTTGAAAATCTTCTCCACCAGCTCGTTCGAAACCGGGATGCCGCGCTTCTCGAGCCAGAAGATGACGTTGGACTTGCCGCTCATGGGGCCGATTTCGATCTTCTGTTCCAGCCCGAACCAGTGGGAGGGGACGCCCGAGTAGACCTGGTTGGCGAGCTCCACGTCGTTCTTGCGGTAGGCCTTGATGACCGCCGCGGCGTGCACGCCCGTGGCGGTGCGGAAAGCGTCCGCGCCCACCACCGGGCAACTGTGGGGAATGGGAATGCCCACGCTTTCCGAGACCGCGTCGCAGTACTCTTTCAGCCGTGTCAGGTCGCGGTCTTTCCAGCCCGGCGCGCCCATCAGCTTCAGGTTGACGAGCATCTGGCCCATGGGAGTGTTCCCCACCCGCTCGCCGATGCCCAGGGCGGCGGCGTGCGCCTGGTCGGCGCCCGCCTGGAAAGCGGCCAGCGAATTGGCCACCGCCAGGCCGCGGTCCGAGTGACCGTGCCAGTCGACGCGCACCTTCTCGCCCGTAGGCTTGACGACTTCCTCCAGCACGTAGCGGATGAGCGCCCGCACCCCGCGCGGCGTGGCGTGCCCCACCGTGTCGCAGACCACGATCGCCTGCGCCCCGCACTCGATGGCGGTGGTGTAGAGCTTCTTGATCACCTCCGGGCGCGCGCGCGTGGTGTCTTCGGTGACGTACATGGACTTGAGCCCCAGCTGGCGAACGTACTTCACCGCGCGCTCGGTGGTGTGGAGCAGAAAATCGAGCGTCCTGTTTTCGGTGTACTGGCGGATGGGGCTGGAGCCGATGAAGGTGGCGGCCTCGATCGGGACGCCGGCCGCCTGTACGACCTCGGCGATGGGGCGGATGTCGGTCTCCACGGTGCGCGCCGCGCAGTTGGGGCGAATCTTGAGCTTCGCAGAGGCGATTTCGCGCGCCATCCTCAGCACGTCGGCCTGGGCGCGCGGCCCGGCGCCGGGCAAGCCCAGGTTGACGGAATCAATTTTCAACGCTTCCATCAGGTGCAGGATGCGGAGTTTCTGTTCGATGGGAGGATCGACCGCGGAGGGCGATTGCAGGCCGTCGCGCAGCGTCTCGTCGTCGAGCATGGGCGCATGGCGGCGCTCGAGCTCGGGACCGTCTTCGGCGTTCCAGTCGTAAATCAGCTCGGGGTTCGAGCCCATGGATGCCTCCGCCCGCGCTTGGTTTGTCACGCCGGTCCGCCCGTCCTCGGCAGTAGCGAAGCTACTAAGGATGGATGACCGGCCTAGCTGGTGCCCTGCGAAGAACTCTGCCGCCCTGCCTGGGCAGGAAGAATGCCGCTCAAAGAGCGAAACGACCCAACGCCTGCTGCCCTAGAAGGCGGCGCTACGGGGCGCGCCGCGCCGGCCCCAAGCCTATCGCGAATCCTTGTGCAGCGTGTCGCCCAGGAAGTTCACCGAACGCAACACGTAGCGCTGTCCGGCGGTGGAATCGTCGGTCGCCGCGGGCTTGTAGAGCACCCGGCAACGCTCGCAGCGATAGATTTCCTGGTCCTTCCCCAACTCCTTGGCCACGTCGGAATCGGCGGGATAGTACCAGCGCTTGAGATGGCCCACGCAGAGCTTGCCTTTGTCGTTTTTCTCGTCGCAGGCCCGCTGGCCCGGCTTCTTTTCTTTGAAAGTCATCGGCACGGGGTCCCCTTTATGTTTGAGTCGCATCCACGTTGGTTTGGCGTCACAGCCCCGTCCGTCAAACCCCGAGCGCCGGCGCCAAGCGAGCGCCGCCTATCCCGCCCTGCTCGCCTATTT
>JBJKQV010000390.1:0-9264 GCA_046704985.1 Terriglobia bacterium | reverse complement strand
GCGACCCACGCGCCGACTTCCGCCACGCTGGGGATGCGCCCCGCGCACACAACCTTTTCGTTGATTACCAACCCCGGGGTCGCCAGGATCCTGTACTTTCCGATTTCCAGCGGGTCCGTCACTTTCTCGACCTGGGCTTCCGCCGCCTGAGCTCGAACCGCCTGTTGGGCAATCTCCGACACCTTCACACAGTTTGGACAGCCGGGGCCCAGCACTTTGATGGACAACATCGATTTGTTCCCCCAATCTCTCGAGCTTTCGTTGCTTCCTACGATACAAACTCAATCTCCGGTTCAATCCGGACTTCCGACTTGATGGAGTTGGCGACGAGGCTGTACTTTTCAGCCGCTTCCAGCGCGCGCCGCGCCTGCCGGGAGACCGATTCTCTTTCCTCCCGGCGCGCGCGCAGCACGATCCTGGGCCGCAGCGTGACGGAGGCAAAGGTCTCCGTTCTGTCCAATTCGATGAGCTTCGTTCCTTCGGCTTCGCACTGGTAAGAAACCAGGTGGAGTTTGAAGCGCTCGGCCGTCCAGAGAAACATCATGGTGATGCAGGTGTTGACCGCCGCCACGAAGGAGTCCTCAGGAGTGAGCACGCCGGGGTGTCCCTGCGCGTCGGGGGGCGCGGAAAAATCCATTTCCGGGCCGTTGCCCATCTGAATGTGGCCCCAGTGCTCGCCTTTCCAGGTCACTCGAGTGTGGTAAGCGGCTGTGCGTGGCATCAGCGGTTCCTCTGCAAGTAGGCGCGGTATTCCTGAAGAATCAGCTCGGCGCAAGAAGCCTCGTCCCGGCGTTCGATGGGGTTGTAGATTCGCACCGCCTCCATCAATTCGGCCTTGGCCGCATCATCCGGCAACTTGCCGGCTTCGCGGAACTGCGCAAGGATCAAAGGGAGAGCAAGGATCGTGATCTCGCGCCCGTCCAAACGCAGCGTTGTCACGGGAATTCCCGAGCCACAGGAGCATGTGGCTTGCTTCACTTGGGAGTCCTGCCGGGATTCGAGGCCGCCCGCCCCGCGGCCGGGGCGCCCAAGCGGTTTTTGTCCCAGCAACTCGCCGACGTGGTGCGAAATCTCGGCGGCAAGCTCGTCCACGGCCTTCAGTCCCGCTTCCGTCAGTCGCCGCGCGGTGCCCAGGCCGCCGGATTCAGGAGTGGTTTGATGGTTGACCACGACGCTGACCGCCGGTTTTCCGCTGTACATCTCCGTGCTGCGCGCCGCGCAACGCTTTTCGCAGCCGTCCACGGCGATGGTGGGGTGGAAGCGCGCGAAGGCGCGGTCGCCGGCGCCTCCGGCAAGAAAGAGCGGCAGGCAAATCGTTACCGTCTCATGAGGGCGCAGCGATTCGAGCACCCGGAGCGCCGCCAGCCGCGTCACCGTGCCTTCGGGCATCTCCTCGCCGGAGCACGCGATGATTCCGACCTTCTTCCTGCCAAGATCAGGCACTGTCCGCCCCTCCCGGAACTCCTTCCACCAGTTCCTTGATCTCGCCGGCGAGAACCCGCGCCAGTTTCTTGCCGTTTTCGTTGAGTTCGGCGATTCCGGAGGGTTTCAAGTTGCGGTGGCGCCGGAACACGTCCAGCACTTGCAGTTTGTGGGCGGCCTTGCCCCCTGACTCCTCCACAACTTTTGCCGCGCAGGCGAGCTTGCAGCCGTCAATGGTGATGGCCCCGGTTCCGGCCAGGGCCGAACGCGCCCCTTCATCGCCCAGCACCAATAGGGTTAGCGGAATCAGCCGGGTCTTTTCGGGGCAAAGGTCTTCGGTCACGGCGTAAGCGCCTTCGCGCGCCACCGTGCCGTAACTTTTGCCGATGCCGCTGCACGGGACGATGGGAACTTTCATTTCTTCATCTCCGCCTCGGCCTGGTCTTTGACGAGCGCAAGGTAGGCGCCGGGATCGAGCAGGTGAGCGCGGTCGGCTTCCCAGCCGGCCGGCTCGATAACCGCCAGCCACCCCTTTCCATAAGGGTCCTGGTTGATGAGTTCGCTTGCCTCGGCGAGCGCCGGGTTGATTTCTGAAACGGTGCCCTGAAGCGGGGAAGGGATGCTGACGTCAATCTTGACCGTTTCAATCTCGGCAAAATCTTCGCCTCGTTGAAGCTTGGTCCCGGCCGGCCTTACTTTCGCGAAAGCGAGGTCGCCGCTCGACTGCTGCAGGTAGTCGGAGAGGCCCAGCCGGACGCGGTTCCCTTCGAGCTTTACCCAAACCCCCGCTTCGCTGTAGAGCCGGTCCGCGGGAACCAGGAAGGTGAACTTGTCAATCGTGACTTTGAGCGTTTCTTCGGGCATGCTCTGCTCCCAGTGGGAATCTCAACTCGCTTCGAGCGGCGCCCCGCTGCCGGTTCGGCCGCTCGTCGCGGGTCCGTCACCATGCGTCGGAGTCGGCTTCGCGCAGGCGCCGCGCGCCATGGCTTCTTTCAGGTCCCTTAAGTCGTCCTCCAACACACTCTTGTCCTTGAATACATTTCGCAGGAACCGGTGCAGAGCTTTGAGGTCCGCGTTGTCGCCCTTCGCCAAACGATAGAAAACCCGCAGGCCGTCCCGCCGATCGAGCACCAGGCCGGAATGCTTCAGGTAGTTGAGGTGCCGGGACACCAGGGATTGAGACTCGTTGATGATGCGCTGGATGTCGCAGACACAAAGCTCGCCCCGCAGGAGAAGGTTTATGATCCGCAGGCGCGTCACGTCCGAAAGTCCCTTAAAATAGCCTTCCAGTGGTCTCATCAACCCTCCTTGCCTATTCGCTTATCCGCATATACAATACCAAACTTGAGGGCAGAAAAGCCAGGACTTAGCGCTCGAACGTGGACAAAGTGTTCATTTATTGCGCCTTGGGGTGAGGTTTTTTCCGCACCGGAGTGCTGAAAGTGAGCCAGTGCGCAAGCTGGCCGCCTTGTGAGAAGGGAGCGAGGACGATGCTGAAGACCACGGTGCTGTTTCTCTGTACCCACAACTCTTGCCGGAGCCAGATGGCGGAGGGCCTTCTGCGCCACCTCGCTGGAGATCGCTTTGAAGTCGCCAGCGCCGGCGCGCAGGCCACCCGGGTTCACCCCGACGCCATTCGTGTCATGAAGGAGATCGGAATCGACATCTCCACGCACCGGTCCAAGGATGCCGCGGAGCTCTTGAAGGAGCGTTTTGCGTATGTGGTGAGGGTCTGCAACCGGGCCAAGGAGACGTGCCCCATCTTTCCGGGCGCTTTCCGCTATTACGACTGGGGCCTGGACGATCCGGCGGGCGCGGAAGGAACGGAGGCAGAGCGCCTGGCGGTGTTCCGGCGCGTGCGAGACGAGGTCCAGCGCCGGGTCGAAGTGTTTGCGGCTACGGAATCGTGAAAGCGCAACTTGCCAGGAGGCGTCAGGCGCTTGCTTTCCCGGCAAGCGGTGGTAGGCCGGGCCCAGGGCGCCGGCGACCGCGAATTCTGGAAGGGAGCCGCAGAGTCTCTGCGAAACGAGACTCCGCGTTGCCTTGCTCTCCGGGCTGGCTGCTCAGAGTCAGGGTTTTTGCCTGGGGTTAAGCTCTGGCGGTCCTTCAAGAATAATGTCGTGTATCGCTTTGCGCGAATCCCATCTCCCGTAGAGCACAACGGCAAAGACCAGGAACGCAACTTCCGTGCCAAGGGAAATCGCCTCCCCGGCCGCGATACCGAGCGTCATGGGAGCGCCGGGAGTGAGGAAGTTCAGCATCATGTCGACTATATCGATGATGGCAAGCATGACTGCGAGCTTGGGTATGGCGTTGCCGCGCAATGCCTGCACTTCTTCAGCAAACGCTGCAAAGAAGACCGCCCAACCAACGTCGGCTAGAAGCCCAAACAAAATTGCCCGGGCGACCATAACCGGCACGCTGAAGTTGCAGCGGACATTCGGGGCCGCGCACATGGATATACTCCTGCCGGTTTCCCAAACAACGCAGGCCGCGGTAATTAACATTAGGACTGCTGCCGCCAGCGCCGCCGTTGCGCGGGCATGGTTCCCCGTTCGTCTCGAACCTTCTGCGAAAAGAAAGGCAAAAAAGACTATCTGGGCAAGAAGGAAACTATAAAATCCGATCGCGGGGACCAGGGACGCCGGCCCGAGAGGTATTCGCCCTCGGACCACGTGTGGCACAACGGATGCCAGTCCGTACAGAAAATTACAGCCGGCACCGACCGCGACTAGCAGTGCGGCATTCCGAAGATTCATCGGTTGCCTCCTTGGAGGCGCCGGGTGGCGCACGGCATGCTGCGCCATCCGTGCGGCGCGTCCGGTCAGCCCTCGTGCGGTAACGCGAGTCAGGCTCTCGCGCCGCCTTAACGGCGGCATTACTACAGCTTCAAACACTGGAATTTTACTACCTCCAGCACCTTTCGCCGAGTCGGCATTTTGGCGGGGATGGCGAGGATGAAAGAAACCGGCGCCCGGAGGCGCATGGGTATACAACCAGCGTGGGGCTGGAACGTAGAACGGTAATCTGAAGTTCGGCAACGCTTTTTAGGGCACCAAAATGGAAAACAAAACAAGGAGGCAGGATGGAAAGGGGTTCCTTTCATAATTTCTCATACGTTCCTTTTGTATTCGTTTTCGCGGTCATGATGCTGGCACCCGGGCTGCTGAAAGCCCAGAGCACGCAAGCCGCCCAGGCCGAAGACCACTACGTGCAATTCAATCTAGTTTCCAACGGCTACGTGAAGGCGCGAATCGTGGATCCCAATCTGGTGAATCCCTGGGGAATTGCCAACGGTCCCGCGACCCCCCTCTGGGTCGCGAACCAGGGAACCAACACCTCAACCCTCTATGCGATTGACAACGTCCTGAAGGGTCAGGGCTCACCGTTCGTGGTGCATGTTCCTACCGCGGGCTCAGGAAAGCAGGGTCCCACGGGGATGGCGTTCAATCCCGCCCAGTCGAGCGGCGATTTTGCGATTTCAAGCCCCAACGGCACGGTGCCGTCTATTTACATTTTCTGTAACCTGAACGGCACCCTTTCGGGCTGGAATCCGGACAGCATGGGCTGGCAGGCGCAAGCGGTGGTTGCCGCGAGCACTCCGGGCGCGATGTACAAGGGGCTGGCAGTGGGGATGATGAACAGCCATTGGTACCTGTACGCCGCGGACGCCACGCCGACGGGCGGCATCAAGGTTTTCGACAGCTCGTTCCATGCCGTCGACGCCTCGGCGCTTGCTACCAACGCGTTCGTCGACACGCAATTGCCATCCCTGCCGCCCAGTTCGGATGCGGTCTGGACCACTTTCAACGTTGAGGATGTGGATGGAAATATCTACGTGAGCTACGCTCCCATTCCCGTAGGCGGCGGCCATCCCATCTTCAGCAGCAACGCCGGGGTGGTGGCGGAATTCACGCCCGATGGGACGTTCCTGCGCAATGTGATTGTGAGCGCCTGGCACGCCGGCCCCCTGGATGATCCCTGGGCCCTGGAAATGGCTCCTCAGGGCTTCGGCGTGTTCGGCAACGACCTGCTGGTAGGCAACTTTGGAAGCGGAGAAATCCTCGCCTACAAGCCCATCCAAAGCGGCGAGTTCAAATTCGAGGGAGTCATGGACGGCACGAACAATAAGCCGATTTTGGACGGCCGGCTGTGGGATCTCTCGTTCGGGAACGGCGCCAACGGCGCCAACCCGAATACCCTTTACATCGCCACGGGCGGCCCCAATCCCATGAAAGACGGATTGTTCGCTGCCATTACTCCGGCCCCGGCGCACGGCCGGTAGCCGACCCCATGAGCGTTCCCCGCGGCAAGTAGGGCAGGCCGTAACACGGCGGTTTGGCCTGCCCTGGGCCGCCCCTGACGCACACTTGAAGGAAGTCGAAGGCCTCGCACGGGCAGGCGCAGACCTTCCAGGTCTGCGCGCCCAAGGCGCGGGACAATGCCCCATCCCGCAGGCCCGAAGCGCCTGCGCCAGCCAGCGGCTTGACAACACCTTAGGGGTCTTCTCGATTGGGATTCAGTATGAGCAGGAATCTAAAAGAGGAGATCATCGAGCAGGTTGCGCGCCTGGACGAGCCCCAGCGCCTCCAGGTGCTGGACTTCGCGCGGCGGCTGAACGGGCCCGCCGGAACGCTTGGCCGCAATCTGATGCGCTTCGCGGGCTCCATCACCCCGGCGGACGTTGAGGCCATGTCGCGCGTCATCCAGGAAGGCTGCGAGAGGGCCGACCTCAATGCCTGGTAGGTTCCTCCTCGACACCAACGTCATCATCGCGTTCCTCGCCGCTGAGCAGACGGTTTCCCGCCGTTTCGCGGACGCGGAAATCTTCGTCCCCAGCACGGCTTTGGGTGAGCTGTATTACGGTGCGCGAAAATCCCCCCACCCGGAGGCAAACCTGGCCCGCATCGAGGAGTTCGCTCGCGGCGCACGTCAGCACGCCTTGCCGCCTGCACCCGCCGGCGGTTCAAGTAGAGGATGGGTTAATCAGGCCGGTTGCGGGCGTTCGTGGCCGGGGCCGGCGACGCCGGGGGCGGACTGCGGCTTCAGCACCTCGGTGGTTTCGGCGGAGGGAGGCGGCGGAGGAGCGGCTTTGGGTTCCGGCAAGGGTTTGCCTTCGATGAGCAGCTTCACCTCGCCGGCGTCCAGGACCTCGCGCTCCAGCAGCGCCTCGGCGAGGCGCACCAGGGCGTCGCGATTGGTGGAGATGACGTCCTTGGCGCGTTGGTAGCCGGTCATCACGAACTTCTTCACTTCCTGGTCGATCTTGATGGCGGTGTCCTCGCTGAAGTCGCGCTGCGTGGCGAGGTCGCGTCCCAGGAAGATTTCCTGCTGGTTCTTGCCGAACGACAGGGGCCCCAAATCGGACATCCCGAACTCGCAGACCATGCGGCGGGCGAGCTCGGTGGCCTGCTCGATGTCGTTGCCGGCGCCGGTGGTGATGTGGTTGAGGAAGATCTCCTCGGCCATGCGCCCGCCCATCATGATGGCCAGGCGCGATTCCAGGTAGTCGCGCGAGTAGTTGTGGCGGTCGTCGAGGGGCAGCTGCATGGTGACGCCCAGGGCCATGCCGCGCGGAATGATGGTGACCTTGTGGATGGGGTCGGCGTAGGGAACCATCGAGGCCACCAGCGCGTGCCCGGCCTCGTGGAAGGCGGTGGTCTTCTTCTCCTCGTCCGACAAGATCAGCGAGCGGCGCTCCTTGCCCATCAGCACCTTGTCCTTGGACGACTCGAAATCGTTCATCACCACCTGCTTGCGGTTCTGGCGGGCGGCGAGCAGCGCGGCTTCGTTCACCAGGTTGGCCAGATCGGCGCCCGAAAAGCCCGGGGTGCCGCGCGCCAGGACGGACAAATCCACGTCCTCGCTGAGGGGGATCTTCTTGCAGTGCACGCGCAGGATGCCCTCGCGCCCGCCCACGTCGGGCAGGGGGACGACCACGCGGCGGTCGAAGCGCCCGGGGCGCAGCAGCGCCGGGTCGAGCACGTCGGGGCGGTTGGTGGCGGCGATCAGGATCACGCCTTCGTTGGACTCGAATCCGTCCATCTCCACCAGCAACTGGTTGAGCGTCTGCTCGCGCTCGTCGTGGCCGCCGCCCAGGCCGGCGCCGCGGTGGCGGCCCACGGCGTCAATCTCGTCGATGAAGTTGATGCAGGGAGCGTTCTTCTTCCCCTGCTCGAACAGGTCGCGGACGCGCGAGGCGCCCACGCCCACGAACATCTCCACGAAATCCGAGCCGGAGATGGAGAAGAAGGGGACGTTGGCTTCGCCCGCCACGCCGCGCGCCAGCAGGGTTTTGCCGGTGCCCGGCGGCCCCACCAGCAGCACGCCCTTGGGAATGCGCCCGCCCAGCTTCTGGAACTTCTGCGGCTCGCGCAGGAACTCGATGATCTCGTGCAACTCTTCCTTGGCCTCGTCCACCCCGGCGACGTCCTTGAAGGTGACCTTCTTGTGCTGCGTGGAGAGCAGCCGGGCGCGGCTCTTCCCGAAGGAGAGGGCTTTATTCCCTCCGCTCTGCATCTGGCGCATGAAGAAGATCCAGAGGCCCAGCAGCAACAGCAAGGGCAGGCCGTTGATCAGCCAGCTCATCCAGTTGTTGTTGGAGGTGTCCTTGATGGTGACCTTGACGTTCTTGTCCTGCAAAGTCTTGTAGAGGGCGGGGTAGTTGGCGGGGACGGTGGTCTTGAACTTGGTGTTGTCGCGCTTGACCCCGGTGACGTCGGTACCCATGATGGTGACGTCGCGCACCGAGTCCTTGTTCACCGCGTTCATGAAGTCGGTGTAGGTGAGCTCCGCGGGGTGCTCGCTGGCGCTGTTGTGCACCACCGCCCACACCAGCAAAGTGAGGGCGATCATGACCACCCAGAAAATGATGTTTTTCGCCGCAGAATTCACTCGCGCTCCTCAATCGGGGCAGCCGCCCCTGCGGCGGATTTCCCGCCTCCTGGTTAGATGCCTTTCATCGCCCGGCGTTTCCTCTTCAGGGCATGGTGGCAATATAGGGCAGGTTCCGGTAGCGGCCCTGGAAACCCAGGCCGTAACCGACCAGGAACTTGCCCTGGTGCTGGAACCCCACGTAATCGGTGCTCACGTCCACCTTGCGCTCGTCGGTCTTCTCCACCAGCGTGGCCGTCCGCACGGAGCGCGCCTGCTGGGCCGCCAGCGTGCGGCAAAGATGGTCCAGGGTGACGCCCGACTGGAGGATGGTATCCACCAGCAGCACGTCCTTGTCGGTCGAGTCCAACGGCGGGGTGTAGGTGATTTCGTGCACCGGAGCGTTGCCCGCCCGCGTGTCGCGCACGTCGGCGCGCACGTAACGGCAGATGGTGGGAACCTTCAGCCGGCGCACCAGGTCGGCGGCAAACATCACGCTGTTTTCCAGGATGCCCACCACGTGCAGGGTCTTGCCCTGGTAGTCGCGGTTGATCTGCGCCGCCATCTCGCCCACGCGCTTGGCAATCTGTTTCTCGCTGAAAACCATCTTCAGCCCGTCGGCGGGGCGCGGGGCGGCGGGCCGCTTCGCCGCGCTCCTGCGGGGAGCTGGGCGTTTCTTGGCGGCGGGTTTGGCTTTTCGTTTCTTCATCGTTGTCGGCTCTCGAGCTTGGTCAGGGCGCCCGGCGGGCGCCGTCTGACGGCGTTGCAAAACGGCATTGCGGGTTGCGCCGCGCCCTCTGGCACGCTCAATGTGCCCTGAGGCCGCCGCGCCGGATCGTTCTTTCGCTCTGCCGCCCTGCCGGGAAGCGCCAGGGGCTCAGCGGGCGGCGCTACCGGGTAACTCCTCGATGATGACTACCTGTCGTGCTCCGGCCCTCGCGGCAACCGAGCGGGTGGGTGGAAACCCCC
>JBJKQV010000389.1:0-3663 GCA_046704985.1 Terriglobia bacterium | reverse complement strand
CATGTGCTCGTGGCGGGTCTGGTTGATGAGGTCGAGCATGGTGGCCAGGGTGGTGGACTTGCCGCTGCCGGTGGGCCCGGTCACCAGCACCAGCCCGCGCGGCTTCTCGCAGAGCTTCTTGAGCACCGCGGGAAGGTTCAGCTGCTCAAAGCTCTTGATTTCGAATGGAATGACGCGGAACACCCCGGCGGTGGCGCCACGCTGGTTGAACAGGTTGCCGCGGAAGCGCGCGATGTTCTTGATGCCGAACGAGAAGTCCAGCTCCAGCGTCTCCTCAAAGCGGTGCTTCTGGGCGTCGGTGAGGATGCTGTAGGCCAACTGCTTGGTGTCG
This sequence comes from Terriglobia bacterium, assembly GCA_046704985.1. Classification (GTDB taxonomy): domain Bacteria; phylum Acidobacteriota; class Terriglobia; order UBA7540; family UBA7540; genus JBJKQV01. The sequence goes on along the minus strand of JBJKQV010000389.1, from coordinate 3,332 downwards.
GCGGGGCCCAGGGCGGGCAGGTCTTCGCAGGGATTCAACTCACCGTGCAGACGGATGCGCGGCGGCGAGTTGGTGGTGATGTGGAGGTCGGAACCTCCCGCGTCCACCATGCGTTTCAGCAGTTCGCTCAGGGTCGGTATGGGCATCGCGTCTCCTCTCCGCGCCCGCGCGCCGGCGCCCTTACAGCACCGTCTCGCGCATCACTTCTTCAAGCGTCGACAGGCCGTTCATCACTTTAATCAGTCCGCTGCGGCGCAGCGAAATCATTCCCTGTTCGATGGCTTTCTTGCGCAACTCCAGGGCCGAGGCGCCGACCAGAATCAGCTCGCGCAGATCGTCGGTGATCTCCAGCACCTCGTAAAGTCCCACGCGCCCTTTGTACCCTTTGTTGTTGCAGGTGGAACACCCCTGCCCCTTGTAGACCGTGACGGTCTTGGCTTCCTCGGGAGTGAACCCCGCGTCGATAAGCACCTGGGGGGTCACCTCTTCCTCGACCTTGCAGTTCTGACACACCCGCCGCGCCAGTCGTTGCGCGCAGATCAGGTGCACGGAAGTGGCCACCAGGAAGGGCTCAATTCCCATGTTCATCAGGCGCGAGATGGTGGCCGGAGCGTCGTTGGTGTGCAGCGTGGAGAGTACCAAGTGGCCCGTGAGCGCCGCCTTGATGGCAATCTCGGCCGTCTCAAAGTCGCGAATCTCGCCCACCAGGATGATGTTGGGGTCCTGGCGCAGGAAGGAACGCAGCGCGGCGGCGAAGTTCAGCCCGATCTGCTCCTTCATCTGCACCTGGTTGATGCCCGGCAACTGGAACTCCACCGGGTCCTCGGCGGTCACGATGTTGGTGTCAGGCTTGTTGAGCTGGGCGATGGAGGAGTAAAGGGTGTTGGTCTTGCCGCTGCCTGTGGGCCCGGTCACCAGCACCATGCCGTAGGGTTTAAAGATGGCGTGCTGGAACTTCGCCAGCGACTCGGACTCGAAGCCCAGCTTGGTCATGTCCAGGCGGAGGTTTTCCTTGTCGAGCAGCCGCATGACCACTTTCTCGCCGTGCAGAGTGGGAAGCACCGAGACACGGTAGTCGAGCTGCTTCTTCTTGCCGTTGTGCATCATCTTGATCATGATGCGCCCGTCCTGCGGCAAGCGCTTCTCCGAGATGTCCAGCTTGGCCATGATCTTGACGCGGCTGATGATGGCGTCGCGCAGCTTGTTGGGCGGATTCATGATCGTTAGCAGCACGCCGTCCACGCGGTAGCGCACGCGGTACTCCTTCTCGTAGGGCTCCATGTGAATGTCGCTGGCGCCCCGCCGCACCGCGTCGGTGAGGATGTAATTCACCAGCTTGATGACCGGAGCTTCCTCGGCCGCCTTCTCCAGCGCCGCCAGGTTGAGCGTCGATTCGTCTTCTGCCTCCAACTCCACGCTTTCGGCCTGGCCCTCGTCGATAAAGCTGACGATCTCCTCGATCTCCTTCTTGCGCTCCACCTCCTCGACCGAGCCGTAATGCTTCTTGATGGCCTCGGTAATGGAACTTTCCGAGGCCACTACCGGCTCGATGTTGAAGCCGGTCATGAACTTGATGTCGTCCATGGCAAAGACGTTCGTGGGGTCCACCATGGCCACGGTCAGCGACGAGCCCACCCGGCTGAGGGGAAGGATCTGGTACTTCATCGCCGTCTCAATGGGGATCAGCTTGGTCACGCTGGGGTCCACTTCGAAGTAGCTCAGGTTGATGGAGGGGACGCCGTACTGGCGGGAGAGGACCGCGGTCACTTCGTCGTCGCTGAGAAAGTTGAGCTTGACCAGGGCATTCCCCAGCCGTCCGCCATTGGCCTTCTGGAAGTCCATGGCCTGACGGAGCTGGTCCGCGGTAATCAGATTCTCCTTAATCAGTATTTCGCCAAGCTTGCCCGACATTACCTCTGACCCCCGCGCCCTCTAGAAGCGATTAGCCGCAACCTACGGACACCACTTCTCATCTCCTTGACGATAAGGCAGTTGAACCCCATATAATTGGACTCATCCTAGGGAAGTCACCGACCAAAGTCAAGACGAAATCCATATCGCTTCGATTGTTCTCCACCGCTCGTAACCCCTGCCCTGCCTTGACTTCGCCCCCCCGCCGATATAATTTCAGGGGTTATGCAGCCAGGCATAGAGGTCCCCACTGAGGCAGGCAGGGCGCTGCCGGAATATTTCCACCGCTTGCTGGACCGGTACGGCCCGCAGGGGTGGTGGCCGGCGCGCACGCGGCTGGAAGTGATTCTGGGGGCCATTCTCACCCAGAACACCAACTGGCGCAACGCCGCGCGCGCCCTGCAGGCGCTACGGCGGGTAGGCCTGCTCAGTCTTCCCCGGCTGCGCCGCGCCTCCCCGTCGCGACTGGAGACCCTCCTCCGCCCGGCGGGATTCTATCGTCAGAAAGCCGCCACCATCCGCCACTTCCTCGCCTGGCTGGAAATGGACGGCGGGGGCTCGCTGAACGCGATGTTTGCCCGGCCTGAGCTGCGCCGGGACCTCCTGGCCCTGCGAGGTTTGGGCGAAGAGACCGTGGACGCCATCCTGCTCTATGCCGGGCGGCGGCCCTATTTCGTTGCCGACGCCTACACGCGCCGCGTCCTGGCCCGGCACGGCTGGATGGCCCCCGACGCTCGCTACGCGACCGCCCAGGCGTTTCTGCACCGGCACCTGCCTGCTGACGCGCAGATGTTCAACGAATTCCACGCTCTCCTGGTTGAGGTCGGCAAACGGCACTGCGGGCGCACCGTGGCGCACTGCCCGGGGTGCCCGTTGGAGGCACTTCTCCCCGCGCGCCTGGGCCCGGCGGGCGAACGGACTGGGCGGTTCCCCGCCCCGCAATTGCGCGGGATCCCCGCAGCGCCCGCCCCCGGAGGCTTATAAAGTACCATCATGGACGAACGTCAGCGCCGCCGGCGCAAGACCTACATGGTGATCCTGCTCGTCCTGGTCCCCATCCTCCTGGCCCTGGGATGGAGCCAGGCGTCCTTCAATCTTCTCCCCCTCATTTACCCTTCCAGCGCCCCCGAAACCCTGCTGCTGGTGGCCCTTTCAGCCTTCATCGTGCTGGCCTTCATCATCTTCGCCCTCATCCTGCTGCGAATCCTGCTCAAGCTGTACGTGGAGAGAAAGCAGCAGCAGCTCGGCTCGCGCTTCAAGACCAAGATGGTGGTGGCATTCCTGGCCCTGTCCCTGGTGCCGGTCTGCTTCCTGTTTGTTTTTTCCTACGGTCTGTTGAACCGGACGATTGACAAGTGGTTTGGCATTCCTTTCGACGTGGTGCGCAAGGATGCCAGCCTGATCGTGAAGCAACTGGAAAT
>JBJKQV010000388.1:0-15497 GCA_046704985.1 Terriglobia bacterium | reverse complement strand
CGCCCGGAGGGGCGGCGCGCCAGAATCACGACTGGGCGCGGCTCAAGAACGGCAACACGCTGCTGCTGGTTACCCTACCGCGCGCCGTCCCGGGCCTGGGCCCCAAAGTGATCGGCGACCAGGCCATCTACGAGGTCACGCCCGCCGGCAAGATCGTCTGGAAGTGGGTGGCGGGCGATCACTTGAGCGAATTCGGATTTTCCCCCGCGGGGATGGCCTACTTGCGCGAGCGCGTGAAGCGCAATCCCCCGGCTCCCTTCGGGTATCTGGAGATCAACGACATGCAGGTGCTGGGGCCCAACCGCTGGTTTGATGCCGGCGACCAGCGCTTCAATCCGCAGAACATCATGATTGACGCGCGCAAAGGCAACGTCATCCTGATCATCTCCAAAAAGACGGGCCACGTGGTCTGGCGGCTGGGGCCGGTGTTTCCGGGGAGCGAATATTCTCCCGACCAGCGCATCCTCAAGAGCAAAGTGCCGCGGCCGGTCGATCAGTTTTCGGGCCAGCACAACGCGCACCTGATTCCCGAGGGGCTGCCGGGCGCCGGCAACCTGCTCCTGCTCGACAACGAGGGCGGCGCAGGTTTTCCCCCCGCGGCGCTGGGCATCTACCCGGGCTCGCGCGTCCTGGAGATCGATCCCAAGAAGAAGGAAATCGTCTGGCAATATACCGGCCAGGACTCCGGGCAGCCGCCCTGGGGGTTCTTTACCGCCTTCGTGGGCAATGTCACGCGCCTGCCCAACGGCAATACCCTGATTGATGAAGGGATGAACGGCCGGATGTTTCAGATCACTCGCACCGGCGATATCGTGTGGGAGTACGTCGCGCCCTTCATGGGGTGGTTGTCATCATTGGGCGGCAAGAAATATAGGACCAACCTCGTTTACCGCGCTCAGCCCGTCCCCTACGACTGGGTTCCTGCCGGGACGCCGCACGCGGAACGGCCCGTGAAGGCGCCGGACATCACCAAGTTTCGCGTGCCGATGCAATGAGCCGGCTTCACTCGCCGAGTTATGTCTTGTAGCGGCGATCCGAAACTTCGGATTTGCATCGCCATCAGATAGATCGCGGAGAGCCTTTTTCTTTAGGGCTCTGCGGCTTTCACTTCGGATACCAGATGATCTCCCAAAGATGCCCGTCGGGGTCCCGGAAGTACCCTGAATAGATACCCCACGGGCGATCGTGCGCCTTGTCGGTGACCGACGCTCCGGCAGCCTGCGCGCGCGAGAGGACCTGATCCACTTCATCTTTACCCGCCGCAAAATAGCCGATGCTGAATTCCGTGGAGCTCGGCTTCCCCGCGGTTTGGTGCGCATCTTTCGCCAGCTCGCGCCGGGGATAGAGCGCCAGCGTGAGGTTATCCTTCAACTGGAACATCACCACATCTCCCGCCGGTTGCGTATCGCTCCCCTTGAATTCCGTGCCCACGATGCCCTTGGTAGGCAAGCCGAGCCCGTCGCGATAGAACTTCAATGCACGATCCAGATCATCTACGCCAAGCGTAATAATGCCGATTTTCGGTTCCATGCTTTTAAGATACTGGAAAAGAGTTCGCATGTCGATTCACCGGCCCGTGGCCGCGGCACGGTTTAGGTCTCGTGGCTGCCCGCTCGCTCTGCTACTATTCCGCCCATGCACAACCCCTGGCTGGACGTCCCGCTGGAGGACTACGAAGCCCACATGAGCGCGCCGCAGGTCGGGCAGTTGCGCGCTCTCGCCGAGCTGTTCGAAGCAGCGCTCGGCCGCTGCCGTCCCGCCTCGGTGGCCGTGCTGGGGGTGGCCGGCGGCAACGGCCTCGAGCGCCTCGAACCCGCGGTGACCACACGCATCGTTGGCGTGGACATCAACCCCGCTTATCTCGCGGCAGTGCGCCAGCGCTTCCAAGCCAAACTGCCGCTCGCGCTGCACTGCCTCGATCTTTCCGTCGAAGCCGTGCCCGAGCCGCCCGTAAAGATGGTCCACGCGGCGCTTATCTTCGAGCACGCGGGCACCGGCGGGTGTCTCGACGCCGCCCTGGCGCTGGTCGCGCCGGGCGGATATTTTTCCACGGTCTTGCAGATCTGTCTCGGCAACGCCGGGCCGGGCGTGGGGCTGACTCCCTACCCCAGCGTGCAAAAGCTCGGTGAGCACTTCCGCCTCGTCGAGCCTGCCGAGCTGCGCGCCCGAATCGAGCCGCGCGGTTTCAAGCTCCAGCATGAAGACCGCCGCGCGTTGCCGGACGGCAAAGGTTTTTGGCTGGGCATTTTCCGCCGCGTGTAGCGGACGGACGATTTGAAAAGTGAGGCACGCTGAATTCGTCGCGACAACAAGTCCACCGACAGCGGATTTTGCGCCCCGAACAATGCCCCACGGCGAGTATTCGCTTGCCCAACTCCCGCAAAGCGGGCTATCCTCGCTCAGCCGCCTAAGAAATGCGCCGGATAGAGGCCGCTTACGCCCCCATTTCATTCCGTAAGGTAAGCCCCTTGATTTCCTGCACGGCGCACGCAAGAGGGACCCTCCATGAACCCACTCCGTGGTCAAACCCATAAACTAAACCGCCTTATTGAACGCTACATCCTTTCATGCTGCTTAACGCTGGCGCTTCTACTCTTTGCCGCCGGGCCGCTTCTGGCCGGCACGGTGATTCGGGGCAAAGTCCACGACGCGGACGGCCGACCACTTGCGAACGTCGCGGTTACGCAGCTGGAAAGCAACCTCAAGTCCTTTGCCAATCCGCAGGGCGAGTTCACGCTCGAGGTCAGGGAGTCGGCGGGGACGGTTCGCCTGCAATTCGAATTGCCGGGCTACTATCCCGAGACCTTGGTGTACCGCATCGAACAGCCGGTATCGGTTCTGGACGTGGTGCTGACGCCGCGCGCGGTGGTGCGCGAGTCGGTCAAGGTGGTGGCGCCGCGGCTGGACATTTCGCTGGCCACCAACCCGGCGGCCACCACGGTCATCGGCGAGGACATGCTGGACGAGATGCCGCGCGGCGTGGCCATTGACGAAGCGCTGGCGGCGGTGCCGGGCGTGAAGGTGGACAACCAGGCCAACGGCGAGCGAGTGCACCTTTCCATCCGCGGCCAGGGCATCCTCAGCGAGCACGGCATCCGCGGCACCCAGGTGCTCTTCGACGGCGTTCCCCTCAACGATCCCAGCGGCTTTTGCCCCGACGTTTACGACGTGGACTGGGCGGGCGTCGAGGAAGTGAACGTGGTGCGCGGCCCGGTGGCTTTCCTTTACGGCGGAGGCTCGGCGGCGGGAGTGATTGACATCCATACGCGCGCCGAGGAGATCGGCCCCCGCCACGGAAGTTTCTCGACGGAAGGCGGCTCCAACGGCTTCTACAAGACGCGGGGAGAATTTTCCGGCCAGGCCCACGGGGTCGGTTACTATGTCGCCGCCTCGCGTGCCGCCGGCGACGGCTACCGCCGGCACACGGCTTTCTGGGGCAACAACGTCTACGCGCGCTTCCACCTTCACCCCACTTCCAATCTCCGCCTCAGCCCCTTCGTCTTCGCCACGGGGTTCTTCAACCAGAACGCCGAAGGGCTGAACCTGACTTGGGGCTACCCGGGCGCGGCCTGGTGGACGATGGCCAACCCCGACTCGCTCACCTACAACGAGTACCAGAAGACCCTGCGCGTCACCGGCGGGCTGAACGGAACCTGGGAGGCGAGCGACAACCAGCACGTCTCATTCACCTTCTACGCCCGCCAGACCGCCTACAAAGAACCCGTGCCTTCTTCGGTCGAGCACCGCGACCTGACGGCGCCCGGCGGGTCAGCGCAGTATGAGCTCACCTGGCAGCGCGGCCGGGTGAAGAACCGCTTCAACACCGGCGTCGACCTCGACGGCCAGTGGGTTTCCGACCTCCGCCATCCCAACACCGGCAACGCCGTCGAAACGCCGGAGTTGCTCGCCAACCAATCCATCACCCAGAAGCGCGTGGGCGCCTACTGGACCGACTGGCTGACCCTGGGCACTCGGTGGACGTTCCTGGGCAGCGTGCGCTGGGACCACATCGGCAATTCGCTGGTGGACCACCTGCGCGCCAACGGATTGGACCTTTCGGGCAGCCGCAACTTCACCAAGGCCACGGGCCGCCTGGGCGTCACCTACAGCGCCACGCCGGGCGTCGCCTTGTTTGCCTCCTGGGGGCAGGGCTTCCTTCCCCCCGCCACCGAAGAGCTCTACGCCAACCCCGCGGCGCTGGGCGGATTCAATCAGGCCCTCGTCCCGGCCACCTCGGCGGGCGGCGAGGTGGGCGTGCGCGGACATCTGGGCAACCGCGTCTTCTGGGAAACGGAAGTCTTCCGCCTCGATACTCAGAACGATTTCGAGCGCTACCGGATTACCAGCCGGCCGCTCGAGACATTTTACGGCAACGCCGGGAAGAGCCGCCGCTACGGCGTGGAAACCGAAGTGCGCTGGCTACCCATGTCCCATCTCGCCCTCACCGGCGCCTATACCTATTCGCACTTCGTCTACACGCAATACAGCAGCCTGACTTATCCCGGCAATCTGACGGGCAACAACCTGCCCAACTCGCCGCGCCATCAGGCCTACGTGGACGGTTCTTACGAATTCCTGCGCGGCTGGGCGGTGGACGCCAACGTGATGGCCTACTCGCAGGCGTTCATTGACCCCACCAACGCCACCTGGATCGACGGCTACGGCCTGCTCTCCGCGCGCCTGAGCAAGCGCTGGCAGCGCCGCGGCATGTTCGCCACGTTCTATGTGGTCTGCCGCAACCTGACCGGCACCCACTACATCGCCTTCACCGAGCCCGATCCCGACGGCAATTCCTATCAGCCGGGTTCCAACCGCGAGTTCTTCGGCGGGCTGAAGTTCAACTTCTGAGCGCCGACGTGCCGCCCTCGCGGACGGCAGATCGGGATCCCGTTGCGGGGTCCTTCCGGTGGCCCACGGCGTAAGCCGTGGGAACGCAGAAGGCTGTGGGAGTAACATCTCCGAAATATTCCTCCCTGTCTCTTTTTCCCAGGGCTTACGCCCCGGGCCGCCGGATGCGCGGTCACGGCCCCTCGCCCATCTGCCCCTCGCGGCGGGCCGGAGAATTTGGTATAATGACCGTTCCGGGGCAACAGGAAACGTCTTCGAGGCTCTGTGCAAAAACATCTGTTGACTCTGAATTCTCCCGCGGGCGCGTGCTGCCGTCTCCGCAGCGGCGTCTTCAGCGGGCGGCTCTAACCCGTCTGTGCGCATGGGGCGCGCAGGCACTTCGACGGGCCGGCCGGGTGGCCTGAAACATCCAAGGTAGCGAACCCGAAATGAACGAAGCAAGTGTTTCCTGGCTACACCGTTTTGCGGCCTTCGTGGCCTGCTGCACCTTCGGCCTGATCGTGGCCGGGGCGCTGGTGACCTCCATGGGAGCGGGTCTTTCGGTCCCTGACTGGCCGACCGCTTTCGGCTCCTTTCATATTCCCCACATGGTGCACGGAGTGCAGTTCGAGTTCACGCACCGCGCCATCGCGGGCTCGGTGGGCCTGCTGACCGTGGTGCTGGCCGTGTGGCTCTCCTTCAGCAAGTCGCCGCGCTACGTCAAGCGCCTGGGCTGGATTGCCGTCCTGGCGGTGGTGGCGCAGGCCGTCCTGGGCGGGATGGGAGTGCTGTTCGACCTGCCCGTGGCGATAACGGTTTCGCACGCCTGCCTGGCGGAGATCTTTTTCCTCATCATGGTTTCGTTGGCCCTCTTCACCCGCACCGACTGGCACTGGGACGCGCCCAAAACCCCCGAGGTCAGTTCTCCGTCGTTGCGCACCCTGACGGTGGTGACCGGCGTGGTGATTTTCTGCCAGGTGGTTCTGGGCGCGCTGTTTCGTTACAACGAATTCGGCATCGCCCCGCACATTGTGGGCGCCGTGGTGGTTGTCTTCCTGGTGCTCTACGTGCTCGAAACGGCGCTCAACAAGTATCCCGGTGTCGCGGGCGTGAAGGTGGGCGCGGTGCTGCTGGCCGTGGTGACGGGGCTGCAATTCTTCCTGGGGCTCCTGGCCTTCAGCATGAAGCTCAACGCCTTGAAAGCCACCGAACCCATGCCGGGCATGGCGGTGATGACCGCCACGCACGCCGCCGTGGGCGCCCTGGTGAGCGCCTGCGCGCTGTTCATGATCTACCAGACCTTCAAATACGTGGCGCCGCGCACCGCGCAAGTGGGCATGCCCGCCACATCCCGGGAAATGACCGCATGAGGCTTGACCGCTCGACAAACCGACAGGATGTTGCCCTGAGGGGCGGCGCTACGGCGCAGCGCCTGTCGTGGCTGACCATCGCCGGCGATTACTGGCAACTGACCAAGCCGGAGGTCAACTTCCTGGTGGGGATCAGCGCCCTGGCGGGCTTCTATCTGGGCTGGCGCGGCGGAAGGCTCGACTTCTGGCTGCTCGCGAGCACCCTGCTGGGCACGCTGCTCGTGGCGGGCGGAACCGGCACGCTGAACCAGTACCTGGAGCGCGGCTCCGACCGCGCCATGCGCCGCACGGCGCGCCGGCCGCTGCCTTCCGGGCGTATGCGTCCCGGAGCGGCGCTGGGATTCGGTCTGTTGCTCGCCGTGGTGGGCGGCGCGCTGCTCTGGTTCGAGGTCAACCCGCTGGCCAGTGTTCTGGCGCTTCTCACCCTGGCTTCGTACCTGCTCTTTTACACGCCCCTGAAACGCAAGACGCCGCTCTGCACGCTGGTAGGCGCGTTTCCGGGGGCCATGCCGCCGCTGATCGGCTGGGCGGCGGCGCGCGGCTCGCTGAGCGCCGAGGCCTGGGGCCTCTACGCCATTCTCTTTTTCTGGCAGTTCCCGCACTTCCTGGCCATCGCCTGGATGTATCGCGAGGATTACGAGCGCGCCGGGCTGCACATGCTGCCCGCCCGCGACCGCGAGATGCGCTTCACCTCCCGCGAGATTCTGGCCTTCACCCTGGCGCTGCTGCCGGTGAGCATGTTCCCCGTTTTGCTCCACCAGACCGGAACGCTTTACCTGGTCGGCAGCCTGGCGGCGGGACTGGGCTTCCTGATTTTCGGTGTTCGCCTGGCGCGCGGGCGCACCAAGCTTCTGGCCCGGCAGGTGGTGCTGGCTTCGGTGGCCTATCTGCCCGTGGTCTTTGCGCTCCTGATGTTCAACAAGCTCTAGCGCCGCCGCTCCGCCGCAAGAACCCGTAATTTGCTTTCCGGCCCTGAATATGGATTTCCCCGCCGTCGAAGCCTGCTTGAACACCGCCAGCGCCTTGCTGCTGGCCACCGGCTACCTTTTCATCCGCCGGCGGCGCATCACCGCCCATAAAACTTGCATGCTCTCGGCCTGCGGCGCCTCGGCGCTGTTTCTGATTCTTTATATCTGGAACCACCTGCTGCACGGCGTCATCCACTTCACCGGCCAGGGCGCGGTGCGTGATTTCTATTTCGCGCTGCTGGGCTCGCACAGCCTGCTGGCGGTGGTGATCGTTCCCCTGGTGCTCGTCACCCTCTACCGCGCCTGGCGCAAACGCTTTGAAACCCACCGCCGCATTGCCCGCTGGACCCTGCCCATCTGGCTCTACGTCTCCATCACCGGCGTGGCCGTTTACTGGATGCTCTACCACCTCTACCCGCCGCGCTGAGGCGTGTCTTCTGTAGCGCTGGGCCCGCCGGAGGGCGCTCAGGCTTCAGCCCAGCATTTCTCCGCAACCTGCTGCCCTGAACGGCAGCGCTACAGGCGGCGCTACAAAATGCTGCGCCGTCCGCTATAATGGATGTTCGCCCGCGGGACGGCGAGAATCCTTCGCCGGTTGCGGTGCAAATCGAGATGAAAATCCTTTTCTCCTGGCTGCTGGTTTTTCACATTCTGGGGTTCGTCTTCTGGATCGCGGGCCTGCTGGGGACCACCACCGCGCTGGCGCTCGACGCCGAGGAGCCATCGCCCGACACCCGCCTGACGCTGAAGAAATTGGAGCTGAAGTTCCTGAAAGGGTCGGCGCATCCTGGGGCGGCGATCGCCGTGATGGCGGGCGCCACCATGCTGGCCCTCCACCCCGCCTTCCTGCATCAACACTGGCTGCACGCCAAGCTCTCTCTGGTGGCGGTGCTGGTCGCTCTCGACCTGCTCGTCTACCGGCGCGTGATCGCCTATCACCAGGGACGCGCCACCCTGACGCGCCGCGAATGCATGGCTTGGCACGGGGCAATTTCTTTCATCTTTCTGGCAATTCTGGTTCTGGTTCTCGTCCGTCCGTTCTAAGGGGCTTTGGACAAAGAGAATTTGCGGGTCATACGCCGTCCCAAGTTTCCGGGACAAAGCACCCCGGTCTGCCGCCGGTGGAGGAAAGATGCCGCGGCGCCGCGGGCCGGAACAACTCATACTTTAAGGGAGGAAAACATGGCTGAGACTAAAATCACCGTTCGCAATCATGGCCCGCTGCGCCTGGAGGGCGAATTCACGATTTGCGACGCGGAAGGCAAGGAATTCGGTTTGGCGGGACGCAAGGCCATCAGCTTGTGCCGCTGCGGGCATTCCGAGAACAAACCTTTTTGCGACGGCTCGCACAAGCGCGCGGCGTTCCAGTCGGACGTCAAGGCGCGCGAGCTGCCGCCACCGGCACCGGCACCATAAGACGATTCCTCGGCCGACCTCTACGACTCCACAGGACCCGGAACGTAGGGAGGCGAGAAAAACTTCCGACAGTAGAACAGCAAGGCCAGAAAACCCGCGGCAAGCACCAAACCTCCGACGAAGGAATAAACTGCGAAGTGCGGGAAAAGCTTCAGAAGTTGCTGCTGGTCGGGCTTGACGAGCAACTGGGCATAAATCTCGTCGACGTTGCGGGTGGCCATCGTCACCAGTGATGAAGTAAGCCAGAAGAGCACTTTCACTAAGGCAATCTGCCAGCCCAGCAGTTTGCGCTGATACATCAGCCACGCCGCCAGCCCCCCCAGGGCGGCGCTCGTCAACACCAACCCCACCACGGCCCCCCCGCGCAGCGCGACGCCAAACACCACCGTCCCCGACAGCCTCATCATGCTGAAGGAGCCCAGGACTCCCAGTGCCTCCCAGACGATCAGGACGATGAGAGGCAGCGGAAACGCCCGGGCGGGAACGGCAACCGGAGCGCCGGCGGCCGCGGCTTCGGCGGCCTCGGCCTTGGCGTGCGCCAGGCACGTCGCCTTGACGCTCTTGCGCGTGTAGAAGACGAGAAAGACCAGCGGCAGCAGTACGCCCAGAAGCGCCACCATCACCGTCATGACGATGATGACCATGCCGCGGGCCCCGGGCGGAAGCCTACCCTGGGAGGCCATGATTCGCGGCACGATGAACAAGACGACGGCAACCGTGAAGAGGCCCATAACCATCCAACACGCGCTGCCGATGAGCATCATCACCCGCGCCCAGTTCTTGCACTGGATGGAACCCGTGCCTGCCACCAGGAAGAAAGCCGCCACAAGGACGTAAATAAAGGACGCCACAAAGATCGCGGCGGGGGGCTGCGCCGCGCGGACGGCTTGGGAAGTCTGCGGCAGCACCCGCAACAGCCACATCAAGGTGGCAAAGATCACGGCCACCAACCCGATCAGGATTTCCACCACCCCGAAGAAAATCAGCCAGCCGCGGCGGTTTTTGTAAGGTGCGGGCAACGCTTCCGAGGACGTCAGGCTCATCGGCGTCTCCTGGGAAAGAAAGTGGCGGGACTATATCACAACCCGGTAGGGCGATTCAGCCTCCGTTCCCCAGGGCAGCGGCCCACGCCTCGACATGACGTGGTAAAATCCCCACGGCCAAAACCACTTCGAGGGTTCCATGAAACTGACCGGGTATCTTCTGAAGGGCACCTTTGTGGCCGCACTGGGCGGCCTGCTGTTTGGATTCGACACGGCGGTGATCGCCGGCACCACGCACGACCTGACCTTGCAATTTCTGCTCTCGCCCAAGACGCTGGGCGTGACGGTCTCCATCGCGCTGGCGGGGACGGTTCTGGGAGCCATGTTCGCCGGGATGCCCGGCGAACGCTACGGGCGGCGCAACAGCCTGCGCGTCCTCGCCTTCCTCTACCTCATCTCGGCGCTCGGCTGCGCCCTCGCCTGGGGTTGGTATCCGCTGCTCGCGGCGCGCTTCCTGGCCGGCATCGGCATCGGCGGCTCCTCGGTCCTGGGGCCCATGTACATCGCTGAGATTGCTCCCGCCAAGTGGCGCGGGCGGCTGGTAGGCGTCTTTCAGTTCTGCATCGTCTTCGGAATCCTGGTCGCCTACTTCTCGAATTTCATCATCGGGACCTTTGGGCTGGGCTTAGCCGAGTGGCGCTGGATGCTGGGCGTGGCGGCCGTGCCGGCGGCGGTTTTCCTGGTGATGCTTTACGGTATTCCGCGCAGCCCGCGCTGGCTGGTCGAGCAGCACCAGTTGGACGAGGCTCGCGACGTGCTCCGCATGACCGGCGAACCCAACTACGAAGCCGCCCTGCAGGACATTGTCGCTTCCATCCACACCGAGAGCGGCAAGGAACCCCTGCTCCGCGCCAAGTACAAGTTCCCCATCTTCCTGGCCGTCACCGTGGCCATATTCAACCAGTTCACGGGCATCAATGCCATCCTTTATTACCTCAATGACATTTTCGCGCGGGCGGGCTTCAGCCGGGTTTCCAGCGACCTGCAGGCGGTGGCCGTGGGCGCCACCAACCTCATCTTCACCGTCATCGCCATGGCGGTGATCGACAAGCTGGGTCGCAAGAAGCTGCTGCTCATCGGCTCGGTGGGCATGGCGATCTGCCTGGGCGGCGTGGCCGACATCTTCTTTACTGCCCGCCACGAGGGACTGCTGGTGTGGGCACTCATCGGCTTCATCGCCTGCTTCGCCTTCTCACAGGGCGCGGTGATTTGGGTGTTTATCAGCGAGGTCTTTCCCAATCAAGTGCGCGCCAAGGGGCAGAGCCTGGGCACGTTCTCGAACTGGATCACCAACGGCGCCATCTCGCTGCTGTTCCCCATCGTGGCCGCCAAATGGGGCGGTTATCCGTTCGCCTTCTTTGCCGCCATGATGGTGGTGCAGTTCTTCGTGGTGCTGTTCATGTATCCCGAAACCAAGGGGCTTTCGCTCGAAGAGATGCAACGCAAGTTCGGGATCACTTGAGGGAAAAGTTCAGCGGGGGCGGCGGCACCCCGAAGTCGCCCCGCCTATTGTTGGCGCGCTCCCACGCCGCTCAGGAAAACCACCACCAGACGCGTAAAGGCGCGCACCTTCTCGGGAAGGTCGTGCACGGCGTTGAGCGCCGTCTGCCGGATCTCCTCCAGCGCCGCGAGCAGCAGGGTAATGGAATCGAGCGCCGCCTCCAGCGGATAGTCCACCCCCACCAGCGCCGACGGGTTGTAGTGCACCGTCTCTTTCAACAGGCGCTCGACCTTGTCGACGGTGGCCACCACGCCCCGCTGCTTTTCGAGGAAGACGTTCCATTCCGGACCCGCCATGGGAAAACCCAGGTGGGCGTGTTTCTGGCCGCAGTATTCCAGCTCGCAACCCAGCCACTCGAGTTCTTGAGCCAGGTGCAGAAGCGGCGGCTCGGGCGTCCGCTGCTTGCCCGCCTGGACAGCCTGTCGAAGGGCCATGCTCGATCCGCCTTTCCGGAAATTCGCCGCACCCGGCCGGGAAACGCCGGACGCGGCCGAGCGGGAAAAACCTTCTCCCGCCGCGCAGCGGGTAGGTTATCCTGAAACTCCGCCGCGCCCCCTGATTTTAATCCCAATTCCCGCGCCCGGCGGAATTCCGGGAGGAAGCGATGGAATTTCGTACCCTGGCCCGAACCGGCCTGAAAGTTTCGCGGCTCTCATTCGGCACCATGCCCTTCGGCACGCAGGCCGACCAAGCCGCCTCCACCCGCCTGGTGGACCGCTGCCTGGACGCGGGAATCAACTTCTTCGACACCGCGAACATGTACAACCAGGGCCTGGCCGAGACGGTGCTGGGGCGGGCGCTGGGCAAGCGCCGCGCGCAGGTGGTGCTGGCCAGCAAGGTGCGCACCCCCATGCAAGCGGCGCCGGAGGAGAGCGGCCTGAGCCGCACGGCCATCCCCAAGGCGCTGGACGCAACCCTCCGGCGCCTGGGCACCGATTACCTGGACCTCTATTATCTCCACTATCCTGATTATGAAGTTCCCATTGAAGAAAGTCTGGAGGCGATGGACAAAGTGGTGCGCGCCGGCAAGGTGCGCCACATCGCCGTCTCCAACTATTCGGCCTGGCAGGTGTGCGAGATTCTGTGGCTATCGGAAAAGCACGGCTACGCGCCGCCGCTGGTCTCGCAGGTGATGTACAGCCTGCTGGCGCGCGGCATCGAGGAAGAGTACCTGCCCTTCTGCCGGCGTTTCGGCGTGGCGGTGATTCCCTACAACCCGCTGGCCGGCGGGCTGCTCACCGGCAAGCACTCGGCCGAGCGCCAGCCCCTGGCCGGCACGCGCTTCGACCACAACCCTCTCTACCAAGGCCGCTACTGGCACCCGGAATTTTTCCAGGCCGTCGACGAACTCGCGGCCATCGCGCGCCAGGCGGGCAAGACGCTCCTCGAGCTCTCCTTCCGCTGGCTGCTCGATCAGCCCCAGGTGGATTCGGTGATTCTGGGCGCCTCGCGCCTGGAGCAGTTGGAGGAGAACCTGAAAGCGTGCGAGAGCACGCCGCTCGACGCCCCCACGCGCCAGGCGTGCGACGCCGTCTGGGCGCGCCTGCGCGGCGTCACCCCACTCTACCATCGCTGAGCCGGCCCAGGAACTCCCTCTTGCACGTGGGCTCCCCGGGTCATAAACTAGCCAGCCCTTCTGCCAGAGGGCCTTCAGGCACCGTTGGACTCCAGGCCGGCGCCGCTCCGGAGCAACCCTGCCCGGGTCAGCCGCAGAGTTTCAAGGCCGCAGGAGGTTTCTGCTGATGACGCCCATGCACACTGAAGGGGATGTGATCGAGAGCCTTCCTCCCAACACCAAAGCCGGTCTGACGGACCTGCATCACCGGCTCAGACATCTGGACCGGCGCGACTGGTGGCTCTGGTGGACGGCCACCAGCGTGATGGCAGGCCTGCTGGCGGTCATCGTCATTCTGGTCCTCGCCTCCGCCCTGCACCTCGTCGATATCGGCACGCTCGCGGACTTGAAGACGGACGTCCGCGCCCTGGTCGCCCTGGTGGTGATTTTCAATATCTACGCCCTCCACCAGCAGTTCCTCATCAAGCGCCTGCGCCTGCAGATGCTCAATCAGGTGGAGGCCTTGATCTTCATCCACGGCTACGCGGAAAAGCATAAGGCGGACGCGGTGCTCGACCCCCTGACGGGGCTCTATAACCGCCGTCTGTTGCGCGACCGGCTTCTGGGGGAAATGTCCCGCTCGAAGAGGCACCACTACCCCTTGACCATCGTCAGCTTCGACCTCAACGGGTTCAAGCCCATCAACGACCAGTACGGCCACGCGGCGGGGGATCTGGTGCTGAAACATTTTGCCGACCGGCTGCGCAAGATCATCCGCGGCTCGGACGTGGCAGCGCGCACCGGCGGAGACGAATTCCTGCTCATCCTGCCCGACTGCCAGCCCTTGCAAGTGGACCGGGTTCTCGAGCGGCTGACGAGGCTGCACGTCATGGTGGATGACAAGAAGGTTCCCTATGGCTTTTCGGTGGGTTGGGCCGATTACCACGCCCCGGAAAGCGTCGAGGAGTTGCTGGAGCGCGCCGACCAGGAACTCTATCGCGACAAGCGGGCTCACTACGGCCGGTAATCTTCTCCCGCCTTCCCCCGAGGGGGCGCCCCCCTCCCGCAACCATCGTTGAACCGCGCGCGCCTCAGGCCCACTTCTTGCCAAGCTCCTCCAGGCCCGCCTGCGCCAGGTCCTCGGCCGACATGACGATGCGGAACTCGCAGTCGGCGTTGAAGAGCAGAAACCACGGCTCCGCGAACTTGGGAACCTGCGAGGGTTTGTCCACCTGCACGATCATCGTGCACGCGCGGCGGCCCTGCTCCTCGGTAAAGTAGGCCGCTTCCGGCTTCAGCTCCTCCAGGATGCGCTGCATCTTCTTGCCCACAGAGCCGTCGCGCACCGCGGCGTTGAACTTCTCGAGCGCAAAGCTGACCTTCAGCATGAGTCTCATCTTGCCCTCCTGAATTTTGGGTAAGCCCGCCCTCCAAAATACCCTTTCCGGCGAGGCGCATCAAGACCCCAAGCGCTTCTGCCGATATCCCAACCTACTGCTCCCGGCACTCCGGCCGGCATCCCGCCCGAGGGGGAAACTTGACGACCCTGCACGAACGCCTGCTGCAACTCGACCGCCGCGACTGGTGGCTCTGGTGGACCGCCACCGGCATCATGGTGGGCCTGCTGGCGGTCATCGGAATCCTGACCGTGGCCTCGGCCCTCAACCTGATCGACGCCCTCAGCCTCGTGGACCTGGAGACCGACGTGCGCGGCCTGACCGCCCTGGTGGCGCTCTTCATCCTCTATGCCCTTCACCAGCAGCTGTTCATCAAACGCCTGCGGCTGAAACTGCTGAACCAGATCGAGGCCATGGTCGAGCTGCACGACTACGCGGAACGGCAGCGGCTGGAAGCGACCCTGGACCCGCTCACGGGCCTTCCCAACCGCCGCCTGCTCTACGACCGGCTGCGCTCGGAAACCGCCCGCGCGCGCCGCCACGGTTATCCGCTCGCCGTCGTCGCCTTCGACCTGGACGGTTTCAAGCCCATCAACGACACCTATGGCCACGCGGCGGGCGACCTGGTGCTGCAATGCTTCGCCGACCAGTTGCGCAAGGTCATCCGCGGCTCCGACGTCGCGGCGCGCACCGGCGGCGACGAGTTCCTGCTCCTCCTCCCCGAGTGCCGGCCCGCCCAAATCGAGCGCGTGCTCGGCCGCATGAAAAGCCTGCACATCGAGTTCGAGGGCCAACAGATCCCCTTCGCTTATTCGATGGGTTGCACAGGATACCAGCCGGAAGAAAAGATCAGCGAACTGTTGGAGCGCGCCGACCGCGAGCTGTACCGCGACAAGCGAACCCGACGCGCGCAGCGCGCCTCCTGAGCCGCGGAACGCGAGGGGGCGCCACCGTCAACGCGCCGGTTTCGGCAACTTCTCGGCGCAGGGCAAAGCGCGAAGGTAGGGCTGGTCCGCTTGCAAGGCTTCGCGCGCCCGCCGGCGCGACCAGTTCCAGTTTCGCCAATCGTTGGAATCAGCGAGCGTCCCCTTGCGGAGCAGCCGCTTCGCGATGCTGCACTGCTCGTTGGCGCTCAGCCTGGGCAGCAGGCCGAGCATCGTGGGCACGGCGTCGTCGCTGAGGAAGGCGACATAAGCCGCGTCGAACTTTTTCCCCGCCAGGGCGCGGGCGATGTTGGTTCGGGCGATGAGCGCGTCGGGATTCAGAGCGTGCAGCGCCACGATGGCCGCAAAGCCCGCCGTCAGGGCGCCGAAGGCAAAGCGTCGGCGCTCCCCGCGCAGCACCGTCAGCGCGAACCAGGCCCATACCGCGCCCAGCCAGAGCATGAAGGCGGTGGTGTAGAGGCGCAGCTCCGTCAATC
>JBJKQV010000387.1:0-3163 GCA_046704985.1 Terriglobia bacterium | reverse complement strand
GCCCAAAGGATTGGCAAGGCTGGCTCGGGCTATCTGCGACCGGCACACGGGCGTGGGCGCCGACGGCTTGCTGCTGCTCGCCGCGCCGCGCAACAAGACTCACACCGCGCGGCTGCGCATCTTCAACTCCGACGGCAGCGAAGCGGAAATTTCCGGCAACGGCATCCGCTGCGCCGCGGCGTTTCTGGCGGAGCATTCGCGCGCGCGACAAATGCAGATTGAGACGGCGGCGGGAGTGAAATCGCTCCGGCAGTTGGCGGGCCGCAACGGGAAGTGGCAGTTCCGGGTGGGCATGGGCGCCCCGGTGCTGAACGCGCCGCGCATTCCGTTTCGCGCTTCGGGCGCGGCGTCGCCGGTGGTCGGTTTCCCGCTGCGCGCCGGAGGGCGGCTGCTGCGCGTTACCGTCACCTCGATGGGCAATCCCCACTGCTCGCTATTCGTGAAGGATTTTGCGCGCCTCGATTGGCGCGCGCAGGGCCGCGAGATCGAGCGTCACCGGCTCTTTCCGCGCCACACCAACGTGGAATTCGTTCGCGTCCTCTCGCGGCGCGAAATCGAAGTGCGCTATTGGGAGCGCGGGGCGGGCGAGACGCTCTCTTCCGGCACCGGCTCCTGCGGCGCCGTCGTGGCCAGCATCCTCAACGGACACACTAACCGGCGCGTGCGCGTACGCACCTTGGCTGGGAATCTGGAAATCGAATGGCCCGAAGGCGGTGAGGTGGCGCTCACCGGCCCCGCCGAAGCTATTTGCCGCGGAACCTACCACTATCCGCACACACTGTAGCGCCGGTCTATGACCGGCGTGTGGGGGACGCCGCCCATCGAGCGGCGCTACAGCCCCGCCTCTCCCTTGACCATGGGCACAAAACGCACGGGCAGGAGATTCTCCCTCTTCACGCCCTGCGGCGTCTTGCGCAGGCGAATCAGCGATTGCACTCCCGTACCCACAGGGACTACCAGAGTTCCTCCCACGCCCAACTGCTCGACAAGTTTCTGCGGAATCTCCGGCGGCGCCGCGGTGACGATGATGGCGTCGAAGGGCGCTTCCTCCGGCCAGCCCGCGTAGCCGTCGCCGATGCGCACCCGCACGTTCGAGTAGCCGAGGCGGCGCAAGCGCTCCGCCGCCTGGCGGCCTAGCGGTTCGACGATTTCGATGGAATAAACCCGCCGGCACAAGTGCGCCAGCACCGCCGCCTGGTAGCCCGAACCGGTGCCGATTTCCAGCACCCGGTCGCCGGGCCGCAACTTCAGCGCCTCGGTCATGAAGGCGACGATGTAAGGTTGCGAGATGGTTTGCCCGTGGCCGATGGGGAGCGGTGTGTCCTGGTAGGCGTAGGGGACCATCGAGGGCGGCACAAAGAGATGGCGCGGCACGGAGCGCATCGCTTTGAGCACTCGCGGGTCGCGAATGCCTCGCGCGGCCATCTGCTCGCGCACCATGACGGCGCGAGCTTGTTGTTGGGTTGCGGAATCGTTGACTGTGGTGCGCGCTTGTGGCTGCGCGCCCCGAGCAGGCGCACACGCGAGCAGCAAAGCCGCCGCCGTCGCGGCGCACAAGACGTTGGGAAGCGGGAAACGGGAGCGACTAAATGTCAGCCGCATCTTGGGTATTCCTTTCCGGCACGTTTCATTTTAAAACTATCTTGAACCGCCGGCGGTGCTTCTTTGCGGGCGCGGCCGACGCGCCGCCGTAAAGCTCCGCCGCACGCGCCACCGGATGAAGTGATGGGAGCCCAAGCGCCCATCCCGCAAGCCCCCTCGCTGCGCCGCGATCTGACCCTGCTCAGCGCCACTGCCATTGTCATTTCCAATATGATCGGCACGGGCGTCTTCGGCGCCGCGGGATTCCTGGCGCAGGATTTGGGGAGGCCGTGGCTTGTGGTTTTCATCTGGGCGGTGGGAGGCCTGGTGGCGATGGCCGGATGCCTCTGCTACGCCGAGCTGGGCGTGAACCTGCCGCGCTCGGGCGGCGAGTACGTTTATGTGCGCGCGGCGTGGGGGGAGACCTGGGGATTTCTCTGCGGCTGGATTTCGTTCTTCGCGGGCTTCTCGGCGCCCATCGCCGCCGGGGCGCTGCTCTTTGCCGAATACACGGAGCGCCTGGCGCCGGGGCTGGCTTCGCCCAAGGCGGCGGGCGCCGGCCGTTTTCTCCACTGGGATGCCGCCACAGGAATCGCGCTGGGCGTGATCGCGGTCTTTACGGTCATCAACATTCTGGGTGTGCGGCTGGCCGCGCAGGCTCAGAATCTGCTGACGGCAATCAAGGTGTCGGTGCTTGGATTGTTCGTTATCCTGGCATTCACGGCAGGGCAGGGTGACTGGGGGAACTTTGTGGAACCGACGACGCGCGCCTCGACGCTGCCGCTGGCGGGGCAGTTCGCCGTGTCGCTCATCTTCGTCATGTACGCTTACAGCGGCTGGAACGCCGCCACCTACGTGGCCGAGGAGCTGCGCGCGCCTGTGCGCGACCTGCCGCGCGCCATGGTGGCGGGGACGGCAGTGGTGGTGGCGCTCTACCTGACGCTCAACGCGGCGTTCGTGTTTGCCCTGCCGCTCGAGCGGCTGAAGGGCGTGACGAGCGTGGGCGCGGCGGCTGCGCAGGCGCTCTTCGGCGGGCGCGTGGGCGGGCTGTTCACGGCCATCATGGCGGCGGCCATCGTCTCGAGCATCAGCGCCATGGTAATTGTGGGCCCGCGCGTCTACTACGCCATGGCGCAGGACGGATGTTTTTTCCGCCATGCGGCGCGCGTCCATCCGCGCTGGGGCACGCCCGTGCGAGCCATTCTCTACCAGGCGGCGGCCGCCGCGGTGATGGTGCTGACGGCGAGCTTCGAGGCGCTGGCTTACTACATCGGTGTGGCGCTGATCTTCTTTGCCGCGCTCTCGGCGGCGGGGGTTTTCCGCCTGCGCCGGCGCGAAGGTTGGCGGCGCCTGCCGGCTCTCAGCAGGGGCTTTCCGGTGATTCCCCTGCTGTTCATCGGCGCCAGCGTTTGGATGATTGCCTACACGTTCTGGGCGCAGCGCAGCGAAGCGTGGTGGGCGCTGCTCACCCTGGCCTGCGGGGCGCTCGTCTACCGCTGGAGCACGCGCCGGCGGCGCGGCGTGGTATAGTACCGCCCGGCGCGCGGCGCCGTGGGGTGCCGCGCCTTCAGACTCCCATGAA
>JBJKQV010000386.1:0-3681 GCA_046704985.1 Terriglobia bacterium | reverse complement strand
CCGAGCGCATGCAGAGCGCGGCGACGCTGGTGGCGGAGCGCGCCGCCGGCACGCGCCTGGCGGTGGTGGTCTCGGCGATGGGGGGCGTGACCGACATGCTGATCCGCGCCGCTACGGAAGCCAGCCGCGGCGACCGCGAGCACTGGAAGAGCGTCCGCCAGGAATTGGCGCGCCGGCACCGCGAGGTGGCGGATCGCGAGTTGGGCGCCGCCGAACAAGCCGCCATCCTGCCGCGCCTCGCCGAGCAGGTGAGCGATTTCGAAAACCTCTGCTCGGGATTCTCGCTGGTGCGCGAGGTGACGCCGCGCGCCATGGATACCCTGGCCAGCGTGGGCGAAGTGATGTCTTCGACGCTGCTGGCGGCGCTGCTGCGCGCCCGCGGCCTGGCCGCCCAGGCCGTGGACGCCACCGAACTGATTGTCACCGACGACGAGTTCGGCAACGCCACGCCGCTCATGGACGAAACGCGCACGCACGCCCGGCGCCGCCTGCTGCCCTTGCTGGAGGCGGGGAAGATTCCCGTCATCACCGGCTTTCGCGGCGCCACCCGCGAGGGACTCTGCACCACGTTGGGGCGCG
Organism: Terriglobia bacterium; assembly: GCA_046704985.1. Lineage (GTDB taxonomy): Bacteria > Acidobacteriota > Terriglobia > UBA7540 > UBA7540 > JBJKQV01. The sequence continues at coordinate 3,102 of JBJKQV010000386.1, read as the reverse complement.
GCGGCTCGGATTACACCGCCACCATCCTCGCCGCCGCCCTGGACGCCAGCGAGGTCTGGATCTGGACCGACGTGGACGGGGTGATGACCGCCGACCCGCGCCTGGTCCCCGCCGCGCACATCATTCCCGAGATTTCATGCCGCGAGGCCATCGAGCTTTCCTTCTTCGGCGCCAAGGTCCTGCACCCCAAGACCATTCAGCCGGTGTTGCGCAAGAAGATTCCCGTGTGGATCAAGAACTCTTTCAACCCCTCCTGCCCGGGAACCAAGATCTCTCCGCGCGCCTCGAACGGGCGCTCGGGCGTGAAGGCCATCACCTCGCTCAAGAACGCCGACCTGCTGACCATGAGCGGCAAAGACTCGTTGAGCTTTCCGCGCCTGGCCACGCGCGTCTTCAACGCCCTGCACCTGGAGGGCGTCTCCACGCTGATGGTCACGCAGTCCTCCGCCGACAACCTGCTCTGCTTCGCCATTCCCCACGCCGACCTGGCCGGAGTCCAGGCGCGGCTGCGCAAGACCTTTGAGCTGGAATTGCTGCACGAATACGTGGGGCCCCTGGAAGTGATGCGCGACGTGGCAATTGTGGTGGTGGTGGGCGAGAATATGAAGGGCACGCCCGGGCTGGCCGGCCGCACCTTCGGGGCGCTGGGTACCCGCGGCATCAACATCATCGCCATCGCCCAGGGGTCTTCCGAGATCAGCATCTCCTTCGCTGTCAGCTCGGCGGACGTCAAGGAGGCCGTCAAGGCGATTCACGCGGAGTTTGAGCTGTAAGCTGTCAGCTGTCAGCCGTCAGCCAACGTTTGAGAACCTCATGTCATTCGCTTACCTGCAATGTTTCGATGACGCCTGCCGCCTGCGGCAGGACCCCAAGAGGGAGTCGCACCATTGTGCCGCCTGCGGGGGTCTGCTGGAGGTGCGTTACGAGTTCGACGCCTTCGATCCCGAGGAGATACGCCGCGCCTGGCACCAGCGCCGGCTCTCCGGCCAGCCCATTGACCGCAGCGGGGTGTGGCGGTTCCGCGAGCTGATTCCCATCGTCGCGCCCGGGGAGCGGGTGATCTCGCTTTCCGAAGGCTCGACGCCGCTCATCGCCACCCGCCGCGCGGCCGCCTGGGCGGGGCCCGTGCACCTGACCGTCAAGCACCAGGGTTCCAACCCCACCGGCTCGTTCAAGGACTTGGGCATGACCGCCTGCATCACGCGCGCCGCGGCGCGCGGGGTGCGCATGGTGGCCTGCGCCTCCACCGGCAATACCTCCTCTTCCATGGCCGCCTACGCCGCGCGCGCCGGCATGAAGGCCCTGGTCTTCGTGCCCTACCGCCAGATTTCCGCCGCCAAGCTCGCCCAGGCGCTCGATTTCGGCGCCCTGGTGGTGGAGGTGGGCGACACCTTCGACGAGGCGTTTCGCCTGCTGCGCGAAATCGCTCCCGAGCTGGGCCTTTATCTCGTGAACTCCATCAACCCCTTCCGCATCGAGGGCCAGAAGACCATCGTGGCGGAGATGATGGAGCAGCGCGCCTGGCGCCCGCCCGACTACATTGTGGTTCCGGGCGGCAACCTGGGCAACTGCTCGGCCATCGGCAAGGGGCTGCGCGAGTTGAAGGAGATGGGCTTCATCGAAAAGATTCCGCGCGTGGTGGTGGTGCAGGCGGCGGGTTCCAATCCGTTCTATCAGACCTTCACCGCAGACTCGCCGGAACTGCTGGCGGTCGAGAACCCCTCGACGGAAGCCACCGCCATCCGCATCGGCCGCCCGGCCAACTGGAAAAAGGCGCGCCGGGTTCTGGAGTGGACGCAAGGCTTCTGCGAATCGGTGGAAGACCGCGAGATTTTTGAGGCCAAGAGCATGCTCGCCGAAGACGGAGTGGGCTGCGAGCCCGCTTCCGCCTCGACGGTGGCCGGGGTGCGCAAGCTGGTGCGCGCCGGCAAGATCGAGCGCCACGCCGACGTGGTGGTGGTGCTCACCGGTAACCAGTTGAAGGACACCGACTACGTGATGCGCCATCGCACGACAGGCGAGGAGTCGCGCCAGCGGTTGCGTGTCGAGCCTTCGCTCGACGCGTTGCGCCGGGCGCTGGAAAGCGCCCTGGGCGTGCCCGCCTGATCCGGCCTCCGAAGCCCCGGGCTTGAACCATGGATGAAACCTTACGCCGCGAAGTTCGACTGCTGACCACCCGGCTGGGCGCGCTGGCGCGCGAGTTGGCGGGTGAAAAGACCTTCCGTGCCGTCGAAAACCTGCGCGGCTTTTCCAAGCAACTGCGGCGGAATCCGAGGGCCGACCTGGTGAGCGCCAACCAACGCGAGGTGCGGCGGTTGAGCGTGCAGCGCGCCGCCGAAGTGGCGCACGCCTTCAGCCTGTTCTTTCACCTCGTCAACCTTTGTGAGGAGCGCCAGCGGGTGCGGCGCTTGCGCGCCCACGAGGCGGGCGAGCGCGGCGCGCCCATGTCGCTACGCCACACCTTTGGGGAGTTTGCGCGCCTGCGCGTGCCGCCGGGCGCGCTGATCACGCTCCTGGAGGGGGCGCGGGTCGAGCCCGTGCTCACCGCGCACCCCACCGAGGCCAAGCGCCGCAGCATCTTCAACCACCTGCGCCGCCTGGCGCGCACCCTCGAGGAGCGCGCCGGCTCCTCGCCGCGCGCCCTGGAGCGCGCCCTCGACCCTTGGATCGAAGCCCTCTGGCTTACCGACGAGGTTCGCGAGCGCTCCGTCACCCCGGCGCTCGAAATCGAAAGCTCCCTGGTGTTTCTGGAGCGCACCATCTACGACCTGGCGGGGGTTTTCTGGGAGGAGTTTCTCGAGGAGTTCCAGCGCTTCGCGCCCGGCGAGCCGGAGCCCGAGCCGTTACTTTCTGCGCTTCGGCTCCTGGGTAGGCACGGACCGCGACGGTAATCCCAACGTCACGCCGCGCACCAGCCTGGAAGCCGCCGAGCGCCTGCGGGCAAGCATCTTGGAATACTACCGGCGCTTTCTCGAGCGAATGCTGGGCGTGATTTCCTTCCCACCCCCGCGACCCGCTTTGGAGCGGCGCCTGCGCGCCCAGGTGGAACGCGACCTGCGGCGCTTTCCCGCGACGCGCGCCTTCCTGAACCTCGACCAGCCG
>JBJKQV010000385.1:0-12827 GCA_046704985.1 Terriglobia bacterium | reverse complement strand
AGTGTGCTGGTCGCCGAGTGCACGACTTTTCCTGAGGTCCCCGTCACCACCATTGTATAAATGCCTCCGGGCGTCCCATTGCCCAGCGCCGGCCCCTGAATAAGCGGGTTGTAGGTGGTGTTGCAGGAAGTGGCCAGCGCCGCCAGCAGGAGCAGGATGGCGGCGGGCACGGCGTAAGCCGGCGACCTCTTGCGCCAGAGCCGTGACAGCCCGAAGACCGCCAACAATCCTCCCATGGCCAGCAAGGGAATAATCGGCACGACGGGCGGAGGAGGCGGAGGAAGCGTCGAGCGCTTGGTGGTGGTCACGGTCATGGTGGCGGTGGCAGAGTTGGTTCCGTCCAAGGTAACGGAGGTGGGATCCATGGAGCAGTCACTCGCCTGGGGAGTGGCAGGAACCCATCCGCAGGCGAGGTCGATCTTCTGGTCAAAGCCGTTGACGGGCTTGATGGTTACCGTATAAGTGGTCGAGTCGCCGGCGGCGATGGTGTTCAGGGGCGGACTCATCGAGGCGGTGAAGTCGGTCAGGTTGATGGTCACGCTGGTGGTATAGGTCTGGGAGCCGCTGGTCGCCGACAGGGTCACGGTGTCGGGAGTCGTAATTAAGCCCACAAAAGTGCTGACGGTCATGGTGCTGGTCCCGCCGGCGTTGACCGAAGTGGGATTCAGCGAGCAAGTGCTCGGCGAAGTCGCCGAACACGCCAGCGAAATCGAGTCGGTAAAGCTGCTGGGCGCGTTGGGGGTGATGGTAAAGGTCTGCGAGCTAGCGTTCTGGTCCACGGTCAGGGTGGGGGGATCGGAAGTCAGGGAGAAGACTGCCACGCCCGTCCCGGTCAAGGTGGCACTCTGCGCCCCGTTGGGGCCATCGTCGGTCACCGCCACCGTGGAGCTGGCGCTGCCCGTCGAGGTGGGAGTATAGGTCACGGTAATCGTACAGGTGCCGCCCACCGGCAGCGCGTCGGGGCAGTCGTTGGTCTGGGCGAAATCTCCGCTCGCGGCGATGTTGGTAATGTTCAGCGTCGCCGTGCCGGTATTTTGCATGCTGATCGTCTGGGCAGCGCTGGTGGTGTTGTATGTCTGGTTGCCGAAAGCCAGGGTATCGGGCGTAAAGGTGACGTCGGGCCCCGGCGCCACGCCGTTGCCGGTCAGCGCCACGGTCTGCGAGCCGCCCGAGGCGTTGTCGGTGATGGTCAGGTTGCCCGTATCCGCCTGCACCACCGTCGGCGAGTAAGTCACCGTAACCGTGCAACTGCCTCCGCCGGCCGGCACCGAGCCGCCGCAATTGTCCGTGGAGGCAAAGGGAGCATCCGCGGCGATGCTGGAAAGGGTCGCCGGCGCGGTGCCAAAGGTCTTCAGGGTCTCGGTCTGGCGGGTGCTGGAATAGCCCGTGGCCTCGTCGCCGAAATCCAGCGTCAGGGGCGACACGCTCAGCGACGCCCCGCTGGCAGGAGCAATCCGGGCGACGAATGCGTCGGGCAGCGAGGGGCCGCTCTTTCCGCTCACTTGGTAAGAACCGTAGGTGGCCGGAAAATCGGTGGAAGTGGTGCTTCCCGTGACGTAAACGTTCTGGGAAGAATCCACGACGACGGCCTGGCCGAAGTCCGCGCCGGTGCCGCCCAGAAAAGTCGAGGCGACCAGGCCCGAACCCCCGGAATTCAGCTCGCTCACGAAGGCGCTGGAGCAAACGTTGGTGCCGCACGAGCCGCCCGGGAAAGCCGACTGCACGGCCTGGGCAGTTGGAAAGTTGCTGGAGCGCGTCTGGCCGGTCACGTAAGCGTCGCCGGAGGAATCCAGGGCCACCGCCAATCCCTCATCGCGGTCGGCGCCGCCCAGGTAGGTGGAGTAGGTCAGGGTCGCGCCGGCGGCGCCCAAGCGGCTCACGAACGCATCACCGTTCCCCCCTGCCGTATTCTGCAAGGGTGTGGTGCTAAGTGGAAAGTTGAGCGAGGCGGTAAAGCCCGTCACCGTGGCCACGCCGGTGGAAGGGTCGACGGCCAGGCCGTTGGCGAAATCGAACCCGCTGCCGCCCAGATAAGTGGCGTAGTCGAGCGAGGCCCCCGAGATCGAGAGCTTGGCGACGAAGGCGTCGCCGCCGCCGCCCGCCGCGGTCTGGTACGCACCGGTGGTAGCGGGAAAGTCGGTGGAAGACGTGTGCCCGGCGATGTAGGCGTTGCCGGCCGTATCCAGGGCGATTGCCGCGCCCACGTCGGTGCCGCCCCCGCCCAAATAGGTGGAGTAAACCAGCGTGCTGCCCGCGGGGTTGAACTCGGCGGCGAAGGCGTCGGTGCCGCCGGCGTTCGCGGACTGCAGGGGGCTGACGGTGGGGAAATCGAGCGATTGCGTGGAGCCGGTCACGAAAGCGTCGCCGTTCGAGTCCACGGCGATGGCGCGGCCGAAGTCGGCGCCGCTGCCGCCCAGGTAGGTGGAATAAACCAGCGTCGCGCCGGTGCTGTCGAGCTTGGCGAGGAAGGCGTCGCCCGCGCCGCCCGGTGTGCCCTGCTCGGCCGCGGCGGTGGGAAAATCGGTGGAAGAAGTGGAACCGGTCAGGTAGACATTTCCGGAGCCGTCCACCGCCAGGCCGTTGGCCTGGTCAAACCCGTTGCCGCCCAAATACGTGGAATAAACCAGCGTCGCGCCGGTGGGGTCGAGCTTGGCGACGAACGCGTCGGCGCTGCCGCCCTCGTCGGCCTGCTCCGGGCTGACGGTGGGAAATCCGGCGAGGAGGTGGACCCGGCCACGTAAACGTTGCCGTCGGTATCGGCGGCGATCGAGAAGCCGGCGTCGCCGCTGCTGCCGCCCAGATAGGTCGAGTAGGTGAGCACGGGGTCGATCACCAGAGGCCGCGCGCGGTCGTAGCCGGAAACTGCAAACCGCACCCGGTTGCCGGCCATGAGCACGTAACGGCCGTCCAGCACCTGCGCGTTGGCCGCGGGCGATGGTGAATTCCCGGCGGCGGCGCGGGAGCCCATCTCCGGCCCTCCAGCTTCGCGTGTCCTTGCGGCGGGCTGGTAAACCGTGGGCTTCTGAAGGCGCACTTCGCCGGCCGCAGTTTCGATCAGCAGGTCGCCGTTGGCGGCAATGCGGCACTTGGAATTCTGAATCTTGAATCCGCCTGTTCCTACGCGGAAGACGATGGACGCGGGATTGGCCCCCGGCTTCACCACCCAGTCGTACTCCAGCCTTCCCTGCTTGCCGTAGTAAACCAGGTCAATGCCGGGATAGACGTTCGCGTAGCGGACGCGTGCAAAGGAGGGAATGTTGGTGCGCCAACGCGCGGGGTTGCGGCCCACAAAGTAGTTGGTGCGGCCCGGCAGCTCGTCCGCTCCCGCCGCCCGCGCACGGGGACTGGCCCCCAGAATCTGGAGATGCAGGACGCCCGTAGTCCACAAGCTAGGGTCCGTTGTTCCTGGCAACCCATGATCGGCACCCGAAGGCCGCCGGCTCTTCTGGCTTCTGGCTTCTGACTTCTGACTTCTCAGCGCAAGCACCGCCTCGCCGGGCAGCAGGAAGAGCGTGTAACCCCGTCCGCGCGCCAGAAAATCCACGCGCGAGTTGGTCTGCCCGCGGTTGGCCTCAAAGCGCAGGGCGGTGAGGGGAGCGGCAAAGTTCCGGGCACGGCGGCGCGCCGTGGGACTGCCCGCTCCCAGCGCCAATGGCGCCAGGGCCAGCATCGCGGCCAGGCCGCCCGTCAGGCGCCACCGCCACGGGGCACGCGGAAACAGCCTTGTTCTCCTCCGGCCAACACCAGGTTCTGTCATAGGAACGTTCGTCCTCTTGCGGATATTTCAGAATATGGGCTTTGGGCACTCCGTGTCAATCCGGTCGCGGGCGGGCAAACCGGCAGCGGCCGTTCTTTCCGGCAGGGCTACTTCTCAGATAAACACCACCGACTGCACACTGGAAATTTCGAAGCGTTTTCTGCACCGCGCGTTCTTGCACTGCACCATGTCGTCGCGGCGCAGCATGTAAGAGCGCGCTTTCTCGAACCGGGCGCGGTCCCGCTCGTCGGCCCTCCCCGGCAGGGAGCGCCTCTTGGTGCGAATCAGCCAACGGATCTCGTAGGTATCGGACTGGTGGCAGTAAAGGCAGGAGAGGTTGGCAGGCTTCAATACTTCCTTTTCGTCGAAAAAGTCGCGTTCTTCCATAAGCCTCCTATTGAAATCGCAGGGCGGGCGAACTCCAAGGGGGAGTTCGCCCTTCCCCGCCCGCATGCCGGAAGGGGGTGCCGGCCCCGGTTGGCGGCATGAGGAGCCGCTCTTCCCCCCGGCGTTCTATTGGAGTTGGTCCTTCACCACCTGCCCGCCCTTCATCACAAAGGGGATGTGCTCGAGCACGGTGATGTCTTTCAGCGGGTCGGCGGCAACGGCGTCCAGGTCGGCGTACTTGCCGGGCGCAATCGAGCCCACACGGTCCTGCCAGCCCATCATCTCCGAGGCGGTGCGCGTGGCGGAGACCAGCGCCTGGGTTGGGGTCATTCCGTAGCGCACCATGTACTCGAACTCCTTCGCCTGCGTGCCGTGCGGGAAGGGGCCGACATCGGTGCCGAAGGCGATCTTCACCCCGGCGGCCAGGGCCTTCTTGAAGCTCACCTCGTGGATGGCGGCGCGGCTGGTCTTGCCGCCGCTCAGCTTCATGTCCTCGTCGCGGATCAGCTCGTAGGGGTAAAGCGTCGGGCAGAGGTAGATGCCTTTCTTGATCATCTCCGCGATGTCGGCGTCGGTGAGGTCCAGCCCGTGCTCGATCGAATCCACCCCGGCGTCCAGGCAGTTGCGCAAACCGGGATCGCCGTAGGCGTGACAGGCCACCTTGCGGCCCTGGCGGTGCGCCTCGTCAACGATGGCGTCGAGCTCGGGCATGGTGAAGGTGGGAATACTCACCAGCTTGCCGTCGGGTGAGAAATGCCAGCGCCCCGTGCTGTAGACCTTGATGAAGTCGGCGCCGTACTCAATCTGCTCGCGCACGGCTTTGCGCGCCGCCCAGGGGCCGTCGACGATCTGCACCCCGTGGGGGACGGGCACTTCCGGCGAGTAGCCGAGCAGCGCGTAGCTGCCCGTCACCGACATGGCGCGCGTGGCCACCATCAGCCGCGGGCCGGGAATCAGGCCGCGGTTGATGGCCTTCTTCACGTCCGCGTCGCTGAACATGGCGCCTTCCGTCTCGCAGTCGCGCATGGTAGTGAAGCCCGCCTCCAGGTCCTTGCGCGCGTTGACCACCGCCTCGATGGTGCGGTACTGCCACGATTCCTTGAGGATCTGCTCCTCGTAGCGCCCGTTGTCCTCACCGGTCAGGAAGATGTGGGTGTGAGCGTCAATCAGGCCGGGAAGCACCGTGGCGTGGCTCAAGTCGATCACCCGCGCCTCGGCGGGAATCTTGACCTGCCCCGCCGGGCCCACCGCCTCGATGCGCTCGCCCTTGATCAGAATCACCTGATCGCTGAGCATGCGGCCCGTCGCCGAGTCAAACATCCGGCCGGCGCGAACCGCCACCAGCGTCTCCGCCTCCGCCGCCGGGCCGGCGGCGAGGACGCGGGATGGAACGGCGGCTGCCGCCATCGCCAGCGCCATGATGAGAACCCCTCGCAAGAAGAAGCGTGAAAACCGTCTCATGATTGAACCTCCCCTCTAATTCGAGTTCTGTCGAGCGAGCATCCTGGGACCCAGCCAGACCAGCGCCAGAACATCCAGGACCAGGTGCGCGGCCATGGAAGGATACAGGGAGCCCAGGCGAAAAACCGGAAAGGCCAGCAGGGCGCCCAGCGCCGCCGCCCTCAGCATTCCGAGGAGGCCCTGGTAAGCGTGGGCCAGCCCGAAAGCAACCGAGGAGAGCACCCACGCCCAGGCCACGGAATGTAAGGCGCCTGCCAGCACCACGAACAGAAAGCCGCGGTAAAGGAACTCCTCGGTGATCGCCGCCGTGGGCGACAGAGCCAACGCCGCCCAGAGCTTCTCGCGCCGCGTCTCGGGGATGAGCAGGTAAACGAGCGGCGTCTCGTCCGGCCACCATCCCCAACGCTCCAGCAGGAGCAGGATGACCATCAGGGCCAGGGACGCGGCGGTGACTCCCGCCGCCCACTCCAGGAAAGTCCCCGCCGAGACGCTCCGCAGGCCCACGGCGCGCAGGCCGACCTTCCCCAGCAGCATCGCCAGCACGCCCAGCACGGCCAGAATCCATTGCGAGAGGACGGCGGAATAGTAGAGCAGCAGGCGGGGGGCGCTGCGCAGGCGCTCGTCGCGCGCCGTAAGGATGGAAAGGACCGGAACCCCGATGAGCAGAAAAAGCGCGAAAACGATCCTGGTCGCGTCAGCGAGCATCCAGAAAATCCGGCTTACGGAGTGCCTTGCAAAATCAGCGGCGGCGCGGCGCCCTCAGGAAGCGCGCAGCAGGTAGGCGCCCAGCACGGCGCGGCAGCGGTCGCGATAGGTCTCAACCGGCGCCTCGCGGGCCACCAGCCATTGCAGGCAGTAGCCGTCCACCAGCGCGCGGATGGTGGCCGCGGCGTCGGCGGGAGGAACGCGCCGGAAAACCCGCTGCCGGATGCCTTCTTCCACGATGGCCGTGTCGCGGGCCGCGCAGCGCCGGAAAAAATTCTCGAACAGGGCGCGGAAGCGTTCTCCGCGCGTGGCCTGGGGAACGAAGCCGAACAGGACTTTGTAAAGCTTGCGATTCACCTCCGCGCTGTGGAACAGCACGTCGAGCTCGGAGGCCAGGCGGGCGCGCGGCGAGCGTTGGCTGGCCACCACCTCGTCCAGGGTGCGCGTTACCTCGTTCAGCAGCCACTCCAAAACCGCGAAGAGCAGGTCTTCCTTGGTGGGGAAATAGTAGAGCGCGCCGCCCTTGCTGGAAGAGGCGCGCGCCACCACGGAATCGATGGTCGTTCCCTCGACGCCTTTTTCCAGGATTTCCGCGTACCCGGCCTTGATGAGCGCGTCGCGGCGGCGGTCAGCCAGTTCGGGATTTCGCCGACGGGGGCTCATGGCAGCAGTCTGCAGGTAAATTCGTCTGTCTGGACGGATTTTGAATCAACCACACGATTTGTCAACAGGTTTTCGCCGCTTGCCGTCCGGGCGCGCGGGCGCGTGTTGCTGCCGCCGCATCGGGCGTGCTATTTTCGCAAGTATGCCGCCTGCTTCCGCCAAAACCCCCAACTTGCTCGGCCTCGACCGCGAAGAGCTCGAGCAGATGGCCGTCCAGCAGGGCTGGGCGCGCTATCGCGGCCGGCAGATTTACCGCGGCCTCTACGCCCGGCGCGTGGAGAGCTTTGAGGCGCTCACCGACCTGGACAAGAAGCTGCGCGAGCATCTGGCCGCCCACTGCTCGCTACGCCTGCCGCGCTCGCAGTCCCAGGCAGTTTCCCGCGACGGCTCGGTGCGCCACCTGCTGGAACTCGACGACCACCGGCGGGTGGAAGCCGTCTTCATGCCCGAGGCGCGCCGCGCCACTCTCTGCATCTCGAGCCAGGTGGGCTGCGCCCTGGATTGCCGCTTCTGCTTTACGGGGCTGCTGGGCGTCGAGCGCAACCTGACGGCGGGCGAAATCGTCGGCCAGGTGCTGGCGCTCGAGCGCGCCCACTCGCTCGCTCGCGGCTTTCCCCTCAATGTGGTGTTCATGGGCATGGGCGAGCCGCTCCTGAATTTTGAGGCGGTGATGAAAGCCGTACGCCTGCTGGCCGACCCGCTGGGCATGGCCCTGGCGCCGCGCCGCATCACCCTTTCGACCGCCGGGGTCGCCCCGCGCATTCTGGACATGGCGCGACACCCGGTGCGTCCTCACTTGGCCGTCTCCTTGAACGCGTCGACCGACGAGCAGCGCACCGCCCTAATGCCCATCAATCGCAAGTACCCGCTCTCGACGCTGCTCGCCGCCTGCCGCGCCTATCCGCTGCGCCCGCGCGAGTGGGTCACCATGGAGTACGTGCTTCTGCAAGGCGTTAACGATTCCGACGCCGACGCACAGCGGGTGGCGGGGCTGGTGCGAGGCCTGCGCACCAAGATCAATCTCATTCCCTACAATTCCGGCCCTGCCCTGCCCTATCGCGCGCCGCCCCTGGAACGCGTTCTGGCCTTCCAGCAGACTTTGGCGGGACGTGGCGTGCCGGCCTACATCCGCATCTCGCGCGGGCAGGATGTGATGGGAGCGTGTGGGCAGTTGAGCCTGGCTTCACTGCCCGCGGCGGGAGCTCCGGCAGGCACCTGAGCTCAGGAACGGGCGGCGGGGGCGCGGATACCGATCAGCGCCATCATGCGCCCGGCGCGGGCGGCTTCCTTGCGGTGCGAGTAGAAAAGGTCGGTGCGGCAAGCGGTGCAGAAATCCGCCACCTGAATGTGCGCCGCGGGCACTCCGGCGCGCCGCAACTGCGCTCGCGCCGCCGCCACCAAGTCCAGGTGGCAGGACGTTTCCAATACCTCGTGGCCGGGAGTGCTGTCCCAGCGCAGGTCCATGGGACGGCCGCTCGCGCCCCGGGGCTTGGATACGCGGCGGAAAAAGCTCTCACCGTCCGGGAAACGCCCGCAAAACGCCTCCTCCACTTCCGGACCCACTTCATAGCAGCAGGCGCGAATGGAAGGGCCGAGGGCGGCCAGCAGATCGCCGGGTCGCGAGCCGAACAGGCGGCGCATCTCGCCTGCGGCTTTTTCCACCACTCCGGCCAAAGCGCCGCGCCAGCCCGCGTGCACCGCTCCCACGGCGTGCCGCCTGGGGTCGGCAAGGAGCACGGGCAGGCAGTCGGCCGTGCGCACAGCCACCAGCAACCCCGGCCGGTCGGTAAACAGCGCGTCGCCGCGCGCCGTGCGGGGCGAAAGGGCGGCAGGTGAAGGCGCGCCGCAAGGCAGGAAAACGACTTCCCTCCGCCCGCCGCGCTCGACGCGGTAGGCGAGAGTGGAATGGATCTGGCGCACTTCGGCAAGCGCGCACTCCTCGGCGCCCAGGGCGCGCAGAAAGCGCCGGCGGTTTCGGCGCGGGCTCGCCGCCGGCTTTCCGGCGTTGAGCCCGAGGTCGAGTCCGTCGGCAGGCGAGCGGCTTGCACCGTCCGAGCGCGTCGAAAAAGCGTGCAACGCCCAGGGCAGGCGCGCGAGCGCCCGCGACTCCAGCCAGACAGTCTTTCCCCGGGAAACGAATTGGAAATTCGCGGCGGCCAAACCTTGACTTTAGCACAGCCGCCGCCGCGCGCACGGTGGCGGCGCTGCGGAAAATTTGCAAATACTCGCGCGCTCTGGTAGGATATCTTGGGGGTAAATTCCAACGGAGGTTAAGGCTCTGCGCCGCAAACAAACATCATGGTAGCTTCGCGTATGGTGAGTATGGCTGAAAACCACGCGGAGGAGATTACGAGTGGTCTGGTTGATAAATTACGAAGCAATCCTAAGATTCCCCACTACCAATTGCTTTCGCGCGATGAACTCCGCCATCGCCTTTTCGAAATCTTCAGCGACCTCGGAGACTGGCTCACCCGCAGGACCGATGAGAGCATTGACAGCGTCTTCGGCGAGCTGGGCCGGATCCGATACGGGCAGGATATTCCGCTCAACGAAGTGGTCTACGGGTTGATTCTGACCAAGTACCATCTTCGCGACTACATTACCGCCTCAGGCCTGGCTGACTCGGCGATCGATCTATTCCAGGAACGGGAACTGCAACGGCAGATCGGGCAATTCTTCGATAAAGCGATCTACTACACGGTGCAGGCGTACATTCGCGAGGCTTGCTCAGACTCGGAACGCCTCGCGGCTCAGCACGCGTCCTGATCAGCGACTTTCTCCTCCGCCCGCGCTTGGCGGGCGAGCCAGGCAGCGAGCGGCATGATTGTGGGCACTGGGGTGGATATTCTGGAGACGGCGCGCATCCAGCAGGCGCTGGACCGCCTCGGCGAGCGCTTTCTCCAGCGCCTCTACACGCCGGAAGAAAGGGCCTACTGCGGACAATTCAAGAACCGTGCGGAGCGTTACGCCGCGCGGTTTGCCGCCAAGGAAGCGGCCTTCCAACCCCTGGGGACCGGCTGGCGCCGCGGCGTCCGCTGGCGGGACGTGGAGGTCACGCACCGGCCGAGCGGCCAGCCGGAATTGCGCTTGTACGGGCGCGCCGCCGAAGTCGCCCGCCAGTTAGGGGTCACACGCATGGCGGTCTCGCTTTCCCACGCGGACCGTTACGCGGTCGCTCAGGTCATCTTCGAAAACAATGGCTAGGGTCCCCCACGACGCCCTGCGCGGACCGGCACTGGCGCTGGGCGCGCTGGTGTGTCTGGCGGCGAGCGCGACGGCGCAGAACGAAGCTTCCGCTGTCGCCCTTCCTCCCGTCCGCCTCAGCAGCGTGGAAATGAAGCGCCTGGTGGTGACGGCCGTCCCTCCCCACTACCCCTCCATGGCGCGCATCAACTACATTCAGGGCCACGTGAGGATGGAACTGCTGCTTTCTCCCCGGGGAAATGTGATGCAGGCGCACGTCATCAAGGGCCATGCCTTTCTGGCCGCCGCCGCCCTATCCACCGTCCGGCGATGGAAATTCCGCCCCTACCGGCTGGCCCGGCACGCCCGACGAGTGCTGGGGATCGTGGACGTGCACTTCATCCTCCGCTCCCGACGGCTGGAACACCCTCCCCCCGCTCCCGAAGCCTACCTGAGCCGGCAGGTAAACCCGCCGCATATGCTGCCGGGCGCTTTCCCGGCCAGCGATGAACTGGTGCCCATGCGTGTGCTTATCGGCAAGCACGGCGACGTGCTGGACTCGGTGCCGGACGGGGCGGACCCCAAACAGTCCGTGGAAGCCCGCCAGGCCCTCAAGCATCTGAAGTTCGTGCCCGCCCACTGGGGCGCTCTAGCAGTGCCCTGGTACTTGCAGGTGCAAGTTCCGGTGGCGCGTTAAACCCCTCCCCGAGCCTCCCCTCCCCGTCGTGGGGGAATTATTTCTTGCCATCACGCTGCTTTGAGATAGGATAGTTAGGAAGGGGAAAAAACACGCTGGAGGCTCGCGTTTTGGGAAAAGAGGCGCCCTCGTTACCCCACCGCAGCACTCGCTGGCTCGTGGCCGTGGCCTTGTGTTGCGGGTTCGCGCTCGGCGCGGCTCCCCGCCTGGCCGCCAGCCAAACCGCCTTCAAGTTTGTGGGCGGCACGCAGTACGTGCTTCCCGGCTGCGAGGGCAGGCTGGAACTGGCCAGCCGGTCCATGATTTTTTCCTGCGCGCAATACTCCGTCACCATGCCCTTTGAGTCCATCCGGTTGATGGAGTACCGCACCAACCTGAGCAAGCACGTTCGCAAGATGAAGCTGCGCTGGAAGGTGCACCCCCAGATTTACAGCCCGCTCTTCGGCGGCAAGACGAACCGCTACTTTACGGTGGTCTACACGCAGGAAGGTAGGACCCAGGCGCTGGTCCTGGAAGTGTCACCCAAGGATATGCAACCCTACCTTGCCGAGATCGATTTGAAGGTGGGCCACCGCGTGGACGTGGAATTCACCCCGGTCAACGATTGAACCCCCGCCAACCTTAGGGCGCCAGCCAGGGATAGTAGTAGCCGGCTCGCGCCCGCACCTTGACCCCCGGCCGCTCGACCTGCACCCGGATGTGGTGGAAACCCGACTGGTTCAAATCATTGGGCACGTAAGCCAGCTCGTACTGGCTGTGGATTTCATCGGCGATGCGGCTGAGCTGGTCCTGCAGGGCGCGCTCCGACTTGTGTTGGTAGAAGACTCCGCCCGTGTAGGCGGCGTAGGCCTCCAGGGGGCCGTGGTGGTGCAAGGCGGAACCGAGCAGGCGCCCGGCAGCGTCCAGGAGCGGCACGCCCTGGACGGGGGTGCCATAGGTGCTTTCGGCGGCGGAGGGAGTGGCAATGGTGTTGGGGGGCAAAGAACGCGCTACGTTGGCATCGGCGGGGTCGGGAGCCGGCGCCTTCGTCGCTGACTTGAGAAGTGCCATGGTGCGGCTGAAACCCAGGCCGTAGACGCTTACGCCGGCGCGCGCGGCGCGCTGGATAACGTCCTGCTCGCTGGTCTCGCTTCCGGAGTCCGACCCGTCGGAAAAGACCAGCAGGATGCGGCGCTCGGAAGTCGGCCGGTGGGCAAGCTGGGCGATGGCGCGCGCCATGGCGTCGTTGAGCCGCGCCTGGCCCCCCCGGGCGGTCAGGTTCTTGAGCGTCGTGGCCAGCGTCTCGGGGGAGCTCGAAAAGTCCTGTAACTCGTTGATGCGATTTGAGTACGACATCACCGCCGCGCGCCCCTTCGGACCCAGCAGCAGGTCGGTGAATAGCGGCGCCAGGGGGGAAAGCTGCTTGAGCAGCGGCCTCACCGCGTCGTTGGCCTGAATCAGAATCACCACCGCCAGTGGGCGGCTGGAAACCCCCAGGCTCTGAATCTTCTGCGGCACGCCGTTGTCAAAAACCTGGAAGTCCTGCTTGCGCAGGCCGTAAACCATCTCGCCGCGATTGTCGAGCACCGTCACCGGCGTGGCCACCAGGTTGGACCGCACGCGGATTTCCTGCTTCGACTGGCTGGCGGAAGCTTGGGGTTTCTCCGGCGCTTGCCGGGCCTCACGCGGCCCGGCAGGGGGCATGGCAGCGCCCGGAGATGGCTTTTGCGCCGCCAGGCCGGCCGTACTGCCCGCCAGCAGCAGCGCCAGGACGAGCGCTTCCGTTCGCCCTGCCAAAACGCATTGGAGTCTTCCGTACCGCATGGTGCTCCCTAGATAGGATGAGCCCACGCCGGGGGGCGTTGCAACCTTTTCAGGCCGGGGAAGGGCGCCGCTGGCGGGCCGCCGCCTACACCACCACGCCCGCGGCCACCGAAACCTTGAGCGAGGAAAACGGCCCCCCCAGGGGGTTGTTCGCCAGCTGGTCCCACGCCA